>DATMBD010000349.1:0-5814 GCA_035559355.1 Dehalococcoidia bacterium | reverse complement strand
AGCAAGTGCACGGCAGCAGCGCCCTTGAGTTCACCTGGACGGTGATCCCCATCCTCATTCTCGTGGCGCTGTTCATTCCTTCCCTGGTCCTGGTGCTCGATCTCAAGAACCCGCCCGACGAGGATGAAGTCGCGCTCACCGTGGATGTCATCGGTCACCAGTGGTGGTGGGAGTTCCAATACCCGGAACAAGGCATACGCATCCAGTCCACTCCTCCCAATTACGACGATCTCCAGCCCCCTGCCCTAGTGGTGCCGGTGGGCCAGACGGTTCTGATTCGCGTGCGCTCCGCGGACGTCGTTCACAGCTTTTCGGCCCCAAACACGCTCTACAAGATCCAGGCCATTCCCGGCAACGTGAACCAGATGCACATGAAGGTGGAGAAGGCGGGGACCTACTTCGGTCAGTGCTACCAGTTCTGCGGCCTTCGGCACTCCGACATGCTCTTCGTCCTGGATGCACGCGAGGAGGCCGACTTCCAGACGTGGCTGCGTGAAGAACAGGCGAAGCAAGGCGTGGTACCGAAGGACCAGCACGCGGAGGTGGGGGACTAAGCTATGGCCATGCAGGCTGCCGCGCTGCCGCACGCTCGTTCTCATGCCGAGGAGGGCCTTAGCCGTGGCATGGCGGGGATGGTCCTGTTCATCGCCTCCGAGATCATGCTCTTCGGCGGGCTCTTCGCCGGCTACTTCTTCGTGCGGCAGCAGGCCGACACATGGCCGCCTGAGGGCGTGGAACACGAACTCGATGTTTCAATCGCGGCCGTGCTGTCCGCGATCCTGATCAGCAGCAGCATCGTGGCGCACATCGGCATCCTCGGGATAAAGAGCAACCGGAGGGCGCAGTTCAAGCTCGGCATCGCCCTGGCGATCATCCTCGGCACGGCGTTCATCGGCGGTCAGATCGCGGAGTGGTTCACGCTCATGGACGAGGGCCTGACGGCCGGCTCTACTGTTTACGGCAGCACCTTCTACGTCATAACAGGCTTCCATGGCGCCCACGTGATCGCAGGGCTGTGCATGCTAGTGGTCGTCTTCGTGCGCGCGATCTGGAACGACTTCACGCCCACGCGCCACCTCTTTGCCGACGCAGCGGTGCTTTACTGGCACTTCGTCGACGTGGTCTGGGTGTTCGTGTTCACAGTGCTTTACGTAACGCCTAAGCTATAGGCGTAACCGGCTTGGTTTTGGAGTGAACTGATGGCTACGGAAGCAATCGCACGACCGGCGCATGGCGCCCGAGAGTACACGGGACTTCTCGCCTGGCTGCTGACCACCGATCACAAGAAGATCGGGATCATGTACCTGCTGTTCACGATTGCCTTCCTGTTCGTTGGCGGCATCCTCGCGCTTTTGGTGCGGTTGCAGCTGGCATGGTCGAACACCGGCTTCCTCTCCCAGGAGGAGTACAACCAGTTCTTCACCATGCACGCGTCCACGATGCTGTTCCTGTTCGTGATCCCGGTCGGCGCGGGCTTCGGCAACTACTTGCTGCCGCTCATGATCGGGGCCAAGGACATGGCCTACCCGCGGATCAACGCCTTGAGCCTCTGGCTGATTCCGCTGGCCGCCCTGATCATGTTCAGCTCCTTCTTCGTTGAAGGCGGCGCGGCGCAGTCCGGTTGGACCGAGTACGCGCCCCTCACGGACGACACGTTCATGCCCGGCAAGGGCACCGACTTGTGGATCCTGGGCGTGCAGATCCTCGGCATTTCCTCCGTCGGCGGGGCGATCAACTTCCTGGTCACGACCATGACGATGCGGGCGCCGGGGATGACCCTGAGCCGCATGCCGATCTTCGTCTGGATGATCGTCGTGACGTCCGTGCTGGTTGTGTTCGCGACGCCGGTGCTGGCGGGTGTCCTCACGATGCTGTTCGCCGACCGCAACTTCGGCACGGCGTTCTTCAACCCCCGCGAGGGCGGTAACCCGCTGCTCTATCAGCAGCTCTTCTGGTTCTACTCGCATCCGGCGGTCTACATCATGATCCTCCCGGCGATGGGCATCGTCTCCGAGGTGATTCCCGTCTTCTCGCGCAAGCCGCTGTTCGGCTACCGGGCCGTCATCTACGCGGGCGCGGCCATCGGCGTCCTGGGCTTCACAGTCTGGATGCACCACATGTTCGCGACGGGCCTCAGCGTGCCGCTGACGGTCTGGACGATGCTGGCGACGATGATGATCGCCGTGCCCTCCGGCGTGAAGATGTTCAACTGGCTGGGTACGATGTGGGGCGGCAGCATCTTAATGCGCACGCCGATGATGTTCGCGGTGGGCTTCCTGTTCATGTTCCTGATCGGAGGCGTCGATGGCGTGTTCCACGCCGTCGTTCCCATCGATTACGCAATCAACGACACCTACTGGGTCGTCAGCCACATCCACTACGTGCTCTTCGGGGGCTCGGTGTTCGGCGTCTTCGCCGGCATCTACTTCTGGTTCCCCAAGTTCACGGGCAAGCTCCTGGACGAGACCCTGGGCAAAGTCCACTTCTGGCTCATGCTCATCGGCATGAACCTGGCCTTCATGCCCATGCACATCCTCGGCCTGAAGGGCATGCCGCGGCGGATCGCCGACTATCAGGGCGGCCAGGGCTGGGAGGAATGGAACCTCATCTCCACCATCGGAGCGTTCATCATCGCCCTCTCGATGCTGGTGTTCATCGTCAACTTCCTGAAGACGCTGGCGACGGCGCCGAAAGACGCCGGCGACGATCCGTGGGAGGGGAACACGCTCGAGTGGATGACGTCCTCGCCGCCGCCGGAGCACAACTTCCACGAACTGCCCGAGATCCACAGCGAGCGGCCGGCCTGGGATCGCCGCGTCGCCCGCGACCCGAGCATGACTCCGACGGCCGCCCACTGAGATGGGCTTTCAGGCTTGGGCTGTCGGCAGTGGGCAATGGGTAGCCGCTAGCGGCGTCGCGGCGAAGGCGGCCGGCGGCTTGGCCTACCAATCGCGAGTCCAAGCAGGGCGCTTAGGGAAGCGCCTGGTTGCTCGCGCCTGGCCTCTCGTTGCCGGAGCGGAGGGATAAACAGGGGACATGTTCAAGAGCTGGCAGATATTCGTCTTTTCGCTCATCCCGCTGGCCCTGGTCTTCGTAGGCGTGATCGCCGGCTCCTTCCATGGCTCTGACTCGGAGAAGGAGGTGTTCGCGACGGTGCAGCCGCAGCCGACAACCGCGGCCCCGACTCCGTCCGCCCCAGGCGCAACTGTGATCCAGCTCCGGGCCCAAAACATTCTCTTCGACAAGCGCAGTCTCACGGCGAACGCGAATGCCCCGGTCACGGTCCAGTTCACGAACGCCGACGCCGGTGTGCCCCACAACTTCGCCCTTTACAACAACCAGTCAGCGAGCCAGCGGATCTTCGTTGGCGAGCTGATTACGGGCCCGGCCACGATTAACTACAACTTCAACGCGCCGGCGCCGGGGACCTATTTCTTCCGCTGTGACGTCCATCCGGACACGATGAGCGGTTCATTCGTCGTGCGCTAACTGCCCCCGCCCCTGCGACCCATCGGGGAAGGCCGGAACTCGGTGCCGGGCTCAGGCCGCCGTCGGCGGCACGGGCCGGAAGGCGCGGCCGCCGACGACGCGAAGCCGGGGATGCAGCGCGGCGCCTGTTTCGACGGCAACGGGCGCTCCCTGAAGCTTGGAGGAGCGCTCGACGGCCCGGAGGATGTCCACGCTGCGCTGCCACAGCGCCGCTTCGCGCTCGGCGGCTTTCTCGTCCAGGGTTGCCTCCAGGAAAGCGATGCACTGCTGCCGCGCCAGCTCTTCGAGTCGAGGGGCTGGACAGGCCAACCACCGTGCTCCGGGAGCGGGGCCGCCATCCGCCTCCTCGCCGATGAGGCGGATTGGCGTCGTCTGGTCGACTTCGTCGATGAAGGCGCGGCGGCCCTCGGCGGCGATGAGAGTCTCGCGGCGGTCGAGGGCCTCGCCAAAGCCGACCTGCAGCGTGGCTTCGAAGCCGGAAAATTCGATGCCCAAGGTCAGGAGGTCGGCGAAATTGCGCCGGGGGCTCTCAATCGACCGCGCCCAGACACGCTCAGGCTGGCCGGCGGCGAGCCGGCAGGCGAGCCCTACCGATTCGAGGAGGACATGGGAAGCAAGGGGGCCGCCGGCGGGCTGACGGGAGAGCACCTGCTGGCGCATGAATCGCGGCTCCCAGGTCGCGTCGGCTTCGACGAGGCCCGCGACGAAGCGATAAGCGGGGTGAAAACGCCGCTCGCTCCAGACGAAGAGGGCCTGGGTGCGCGTGCGTTCTTCGAGGAGGATGGCAAGGCGTTCCGTGGACAGCGCCTGGGAGCTGGCGACCAGCACGTGACGGCCGGCCTCCAGGGCCTGACGGGCGATGAGGAAGGCCCCGTGGACCTCGCCGATGACGACCGGGGACTTGTCGGCCGGGTCAAGCTCGAAGGCGCGGGTGAGGGAGAAGCCGGCGCGGCTGAGGACCTCGTAGCAGCGGTTCGCGGCTCCGCCTCCGCCCACGATCGTGACGTCCGACATCACGCCGCCTCCGCGAGCTCCTGGCTGAGGTAGTTCCGCAGGCGCCGGATGGCGCGATGGCGCAGCTGCGATGCTCTCGACTCCGAGATCGCCATGGCGCGGCCGATGCTCTTCAGCGAACGAGACTCGATGTAGTAGAGGCGGATGATCTGGCGTTCGCGTTCCGGCAGATCATCGATGGCGTCGAGCAGCTGGGACCGGAGAATCTCGTTCTGGGCGACGGAGTGGGGGTCGATGGCCGGGTCTTCATCGGCCATTTCGGTCAGCTTTTCAGTTGCGCCGTTTACGGTCATGTCGGCCAGGCTTTCCAGAGAAAGAACCTTGATGTTCGTGGCCTGGGAGACGGAGAGCAGCTCCTGGAGCTGCAGGCCCAGGCGTTCGGCGATCTCCGCCTTGGTTGGCGAGCGGCCGAGGTCCACGTAGAGCGCGGCGACAGTGCGCTCGATGTCCGAAGAGGCCTTCTGAAGGGAGCGGGGCAGGGGGTGGGCGGACCTCAGCGCGTCGAGGATTGCGCCTCGGATGCGGGGAAGGGCGTAGGTGGAGAACTTGGCGCCGCGGTCGGGGTTGTAGGTCCTGCGCGCTTCCAGGAGTCCCTGGATGCCGCAGCTGATCATGTCCTCGTATTGGAGGATGCTCGATTGCGATGACCCGGCGACGATGCGGTTGACGGCGTGCCGGACGAGGGGCATGTAGTCGGTAACGATGCGCGTAAGCTCGTCTTCCTGCGAGCCTTCGGGGTCGGCTTCCAGCCCTTCATCAGCAAGCGTAGTCAAGAATCGGCCTCCAGGAGGGGATTTGCGGCGCCTCTTGCCCGCTCATGGCAGTATCCGACCTTGCCATGACGCCTCCTATGAGGGATTCCTCTAGCGTCCTGCTGTCTTCTGCCGTAAACAGTGCCGCCCACCTACTAATCTCGGCAGGCTGAAAAAACTTCTGCTGTCCAACTCCCATCACGAGACGTGGAGGGCCGGGGCCGCGTTCGGCGTCTTGCCCTGGCCGGACGCGTGTGGCAGCTTGGACAGGCCATGGTTACGCAGAGCGTCTGCGAAATGAAAGCCGGCCTGTTCCGCTGCCGCAGCGAGGCCGCCGGCGTCTGCGTTTACTGCGCGCGTTCCTTTTGTCGCCAGCACGGCTTCCTGGGCGAGGACGGGGAGGAGGTCTGCAACCGCGGCGCCTGCGTGGCGAAGAGGGAGGACCTGGCGCGACACCTGGCCTACAAGGAGAGCGCCCTGTTGCTCAACCGGGAGCGGATCTGCGGTGTCGGCGGCTGCGGGAACGAAATCGTGGCCCAGTGCGCACGCTGCAGGGCCT
>DATMBD010000348.1:0-3903 GCA_035559355.1 Dehalococcoidia bacterium | reverse complement strand
CCACGGAGGTCATTTTCGTCGGCGACAGGCTGGACGCGGACGTGGTTGGCCCCGCCAAGCTCGGCATGCGCACCGTCCTCACGCACCAGTATCGCCGGGAAGATCCTGCCGACTCGCCCGTGAAACCGGACGCCGTGATCGCGCACTTGAGCGAACTCGTCCCATTTGTCGAGGAACTGCTCCGCCGCGAGGGCGAAATGCTGGCGAAGCCCGCCGGCGATTGACCGAAGCGCAGCACAGACCCGGCAGTCGCCAGCCGGCTTCAGAGGACCCCAGCCGCCGCCAATCCAAAGACGATCGCGGCCAAGGCCACGCGGTAGGCGATGAAGGCGTGCAGGGGATTGCCGCGCAGGTAGCGCAGCAGGAACGCGATGGCGGCATAACCGACGACTGCAGCCGCGAGCATGCCGGCCGCGTACACATGAAGGCCGGCCTCGGAGCCGGAGCTGCCGCTGAGGGCGTCGAAGAGCTGCTTGCCCCCGGCGCCGGCGATGATCGGCGCCGAGAGCAGGAACGCGAACACGGCAGCTTCCTCTCGTCGTAGGCCAGCGAGCATTGCCGCCGAAATCGTGATGCCGGAACGGGATACTCCGGGCACGAGGGCAATGCTCTGGGCAACGCCCACGAGCAAGGCATCGCCGATGCCGGCATCGTGGAGCCCGCGAGTCTGGGCGCCGAGCCTCTCGGCGAGGAGGAGGGGAAGGCAGAAGACGACGAGCATGAAGGCCACGAGCTCCGGCGAGCGGAACGTGCTTTCAGCCGTGTTTTCGATGGCGGCGCCGATTACGGCGGCGGGAAGCGTGCCTACGATCAGCAGCCAAGCCAGCCGCGAATGAAGGCTCTTCCGCCAGTCGCGGGCGATGATGCTATCCCACCAGGCCCGGGCAAGCGCGACCGCCGTATGGCGGAAAAAGATCAGAACCGCGGCGAGCGTGCCGAGATGGATGGCGGCATCGAACTGGAGGCCGAACTCCTCTTCGGAGATGCCTAAGAACCTCTCCATTAGTATGAGGTGACCGGTGGAGGATACGGGCAGGAATTCCGTTAGCCCCTGGACGATGCCCAGGACGACAGCTTCCAGGAGATCGGACACGGGCCTACCCTAGCGGGCCGAGGCCCTTGTCACAACCCGCGCGTCCTTGCGCGGCGCCGTCGACTGTGCCACGCTCAGAATCGCCCCGCGATATCAAGGAAGGAGATGGTTAATGCCCGCTACTGTCGGCCAGCCGGCGCCCGACTTCAGCCTTCGCGACCAGAACGGCAACACGGTAAGTCTTTCCGACTTCAGGGGCAGCAAGACGGTCATCGTCTTCATCCCCAATCCCAACACCGGCACTTGCGACAACGAAGCGTGCGCAATTCGCGATGACTTTTCTTCCTTCGAGTCCATGGGGGCGAAGCCTGTGGTCATAACCACGCACTCGGTGCCCAACAACAGGGCCTGGGCGGAGAAGAACGGGCTCCAGTTCCCGGTGCTGTCCGACTATTGGCCGCACGGCGCTGTGGCCCAGGCCTATGGCTGCTTCAACGAGCAGGTAGGCGTCGCCATGCGCAGCAGCTACGTCCTGGACGAAAACGGCATCGTGCGCGAGATTATCGCCTCGCCGGAGTTGCGTCAGCCTCGGGAGCATTCGGCCTACGCCCAGGCGCTGTCGCGGATGTAGGCCGGTTTGGAGCCGTGCAGTCGACCGCCTTGGCTCGCTTCCGCGGTTGCGCCTTTCTTGGGACGAGCGCGGGTCAGGCTGTCAAATGGCGGCGGAACCAATCCAGGGTCTTCTGCCATGCGTCGCGGGCGGCGGCCTCGTTGAAGTTGCCGCCCGTATCGTTGAAGAAGGCGTGGCCGGCGCCTTCGTAGACCTGGATCTGGAAAGTCGTTCCCGCCGCTTGGAGGGCCGCCTCAACTTGAGGCCGCTCGCCGGTGATCCGGGCATCATTGCCGCCGTATATGACAAGTACGGCGGCTTTCGTCCGGTCGAGACCGATGGTTAGCGCCCTCGCTGCCGTGCCGTAGTAAGGGACGGATGCCTTGACGTCTGCGCTGGCGGCGGTGATGTCGAAGGTAAAGCCGCCGCCGTAGCAGAAGCCCGTGACGCCTAGAGCGCCTGCCCGGACGAAAGGCTGGCTCTTCAGGTAGTCGAAGGCGGCCTGGAGGTCGCGGACGTGGTCTTCGGGCCGGACTTGGTTGAGAAGCTGAAGGTTGCGCTGAAGGTCTTCCGTGCTGCCGCCGCCCCTGGAAGCCATGTCCACGGCCAAGGCAACGAATCCCTCCTTTGCATAGCGCCGGGCAACGTCGCGGATGTGCTCTACCAGGCCCCGATTCTCGTGGATGACCACCACGGCCGCGCTGGGGCCGCCGGCCCGCGGCCTCGCCAGATAGCCCTTTAGTTCGCCCGCAGGACCTGGATAGGCGACGGCCTGCGCCTGGACCGCGGGGTCGTTTTCGGAGACGCGGGAGAAGGACGATGCCGGCGTAGGTGAAGGCGGTGGGGTCTCCGAAGCCTCGGAGAGGGACGAGGTTTCGTCGCCGCCGTTGCCGCAGCCGAGCAGCAGGAGGGCGGACGCCGCCAGAGGCACGCTGCCTGTGACGAGGAGGGCCCTTCTGAGAAGCTCCCGTCGCGAGAGGCGGCGGGCGGCGTAGTCATCGACGAACTCCGCCAGGAGATAGCGCTGGTGCTCGTTCAGCATTTTTCTGTTCCTCCCCCAGGCGCTGCCCGGGACGGCCTGGCCCAGGCGCCGCGTTGGGATTGGGGCCATAAGCATGTACGCGCGGAGGCCAGGAATGGTCGTCGACCGATCGCAGAAACATCGCAGGTCGGCGATAAAGGCCGTCGATGGTCTAGCTTGACAGTGTTTGCCAGCCTTGTTAGTCTCCGGCCAATCTCGGCGCCCCGGGGGCAATCTAATACCCCGTGGGTTTCGTATCGTTATTGCGATGAAGCGTCGTCGACGGGAGCGTCGGCGGGTTCCCGGGGGGCAGAAGCTTCTGGAGGTGGTTGAGGAGTGCAGAAATACATAGCCCAGCGACTCTTGCTCACCTTGCCGACCGTGATCATGGTCACGATCCTCACGTTCCTGTTCCTGCGCGTATTCCTTCCTGCCGACGTGATCGACCTGATCATCGGCGAATACGGCCGTAACGACCCAACCCTGCGGGCTTCGCTGGAGAAGGAGCTCGGGCTCAGCGGGAGCCTGGTGAATCAGTACCTGGAGTGGGTAGGCGTGGCCTGGTTCTGGGGAGGCGACACCGGCATCCTTCAGGGAAACCTGGGGGAGTCACTGCACAGCGGGCGGCCAGTCCTCGGAGAGCTCAAGCGCCGCGTGCCGGTCAGCTTCGAACTGGGCCTTTGGGGCCAGATGACCGCGGTAGCAACGGCCGTGCCCTTAGGGGTCTGGGCGGCGCTACGTCAGGACAGGTTCGCCGACTATGGCCTGCGCAGCTTCGCCATTCTGATCAACTCCATGCCCAGCTTCTGGATCGCGGTGCTCGTGATCACATTCGGATCGATCTGGTTTAACTGGGCGCCGCCGATCAACTTCAAGTACCTGACTGAAGACCCGGTGGGGCATCTGAAGATCATGGCCCTGCCAGCCCTGATCATCGGCTTAACGCCCAGCGGCGGCCTCATCCGTCTGGTCAGGACGCAGATGCTGGAGGTGTTGCGCCAGGACTACATTCGGACCGCGCACGCCAAGGGCCTGAGCCAGAACACGGTCCTCTATAAGCACGCTTTGCGAAACGCCCTCATCCCAGTGGTCACGGTAGTAGGCGTGAACCTGCCGCAGATCATCGCCGGGACGGTGATCTTCGAGCAGATTTTCATCATCCCGGGCATGGGACGGTACCTCGTCGATGCCGTGAACAACCTCGATTACCCCGTCATTCAGGGACTCAATCTGGTATTC
>DATMBD010000347.1:0-5697 GCA_035559355.1 Dehalococcoidia bacterium | reverse complement strand
CCCGCGACGCCGGCGAGGAAGAGCGCCCCCGCCACGGCGTAACGCTCGTCCCCGGACAATGCCGGCTCAACCACCCCTCCCAGCGTTGCGCCGATGGCCGTTTGCGCTCCGATCGAAGCGAGCAGGGCGAGGCGCAGCGCCTTGATCGTCTCCGCTGGGTAGCGCGCGTCCATCGTTACTCCCCGAGGAGCCCCATGCGCGCGAAACTCTTGTCGACCTCGCGCGTGAAGTAGGCATAGTCGAACAGGGCGTCCAGCTCCAATTCCGAAAGCAGGTCGCGGACGCCCGGCTGTTCGGCTATCGTCTCCCGGAAGGGGCGCCCTTCGTCCAGAGCAACGTGGCCGGCGCGCTGCACGATCGGGTAGGCGTCCTGCCGCGACATGCCCTTTTCGACTAGCGCCAGCAGGACCCGCTGCGAGAACACGACGCCGTGCGTCAGCTCCATGTTGCGGCGCATTCGCTCCGGATAAACCACCAACCCGCGCACGATCTCCGTGAACAAGGCCAGCATGTAGTCCAGCGCCAGGCAGGAGTCCGGAAGGATGATGCGCTCCACGGATGACTGGCTGATGTCGCGCTCGTGCCAAAGGGCCACGTTCTCGAGCGCGGCAATCGAGTTCGCGCGCAGGACGCGGGCCAGGCCGCATACGCGCTCGCATTTCTCCGGGTTGCGCTTGTGGGGCATGGAGCTGGACCCCTGCTGATGCCTCTGCGCCCCGCCTTCGAGAGGCCGCAGATGCAGGTCCATCTGCCCCGTGCTGAACGGCTCCTCGGCTTCGCCGACTTCCGTCCGCTGCAGGTGCCGCACCTCGGTTGCGAATCGTTCCAGCGACGCGCCGATAAGCGCGAGCGTTTGCACGAAGTGGGCGTGACGGTCCCGAGACACGACCTGCGTGCTAGCGGAATCGACGCCCAGGCCGAGGCGGGCGCAGACGCGCTCTTCCAACTCCAGCGGCACGGTCGCGTGGCTGCCGACGGGCCCGCTCAGCTTGCCGACGGCCACGTCCTCGCGCGCGGCCGCCAGGCGCTTTTGGTCGCGCCGGACCTCGTCCAGCCAGTTGAGCAGCTTCAGGCCGAAGGTGATCGGCTCGGCGTGCATGCCGTGGGTTCGGCCCATGCACAGCGTGTCTTTGTGCTCGATGGCGCGGGCGGCGATGGCCTCCTCCAGCTTACGCAGGTCATCCGCCAGGATGTCGGCCGCCTCCACGAGCCGCAGCGCCAGGGCCGGGTCCTCGGTGTCGTAGGAGGTGAGGCCGAGGTGGACCCAGCGCGACTCCTCGCCGAGGCTGTCCGCCACCGAGCGCAGGAAGGCGTTCATGTCGTGGTGCATCTCGCGCTCGTAGCGCTCGATGTCCTCGATGCGGAAACGGGCGTTGGCCGCGATCCGGTCAGCGTCGTCTCGCGGCACCGCGCCCAGGTCCGCCCACGCCTGCACGGCCGCGATTTCCACCTTCAGCCAGGAGGCGAACTTGTTCTCCTCCGACCAAACGCGGGCCATTTCGGGACGGGAATACCTGGGGATCACGGCTCAGTTTAGCCCCCACTCTCGCCGGCCTTCAATCGCTCGCTCGCCGTGTGGACGACCGCGCCGCAGCAGCAGTCAGGCCGTCCAGGAGATGATGCGTCCCTATTCGCCGGACTGCAGGGCGATGTCACGCCGGAAATGCATGCCTTCGAATCGGATGCGGCCAACGTTCTCGTACGCGCGCCTGCGCGCCTCCTCCAGGTCAGAGCCGGTCGCGACGACGTTGAGGACGCGGCCCCCTGCCGTTACCAGGGAGCCGTCTTCCAGGCGGCGGGTGCCAGCGTGAAAGACGCGCACCCCGGGGTCGACGTCCTCGATGCCGGTTATCGGCAGACCGGTTCGGTAGGAGCCCGGATAGCCGCCGGAAGCGAGGACGACGCAGACAGAGGGGCGCGGCGTCCAGCGCATGTCGACCTCGTGCAGGCGGCCGTTCACCGCCGCCCAGACGATGTCCAGAAGGTCGCTCTCCAGGCGCACGAGCAGCGCTTGCGCTTCAGGGTCGCCGAAGCGGGCGTTGCACTCGAAGACCTGGATGCCGCTTTCGTTGACGAAGACGCCCGGATAGATGATGCCGCGGAAGGGGCGGCCTTCGGCCGCCATGGCCCGGCCCAGGGGTTCGAGAATCCGGACCGTGATTTCGTCCTGGAGACCTTCGGAGGCCCACCATGGGGGGCTGTAGACGCCCATGCCGCCGGTATTGGGGCCGCGGTTGCCGTCGAAGACGGCCTTGTGGTCGCAGGAGAGCGGCATCGGCCGCACGGTCTTGCCGTCGCTGAAGGCGTGACCGGAGACTTCGCGCGCGAATACGCGCTCCTCGATGGTCAAGCGTCGCGCGGACTCGCCCAGCTTCGCCAGCTCGTCGATGGCGGCCAGCGCTTCCTCGGTCGACGACGTGACGATAGCCCCTTTGCCGACGGCGAGCCCGTCGGCCTTGACGACGAGCTGCGTGTTCGCGGAACGCGCGTAGTCGCGCGCAGCCTCATGGTCGTCAAAGACGAGCGTGGGCGTATGGGGAATGCCGTAGCGGCGCATGAGGTCTTTGGCCCAGGACTTGCTCGCCTCCAGTTGGGCAGCTGCCTGAGTGGGGCCAAAAGCGGCGATGCCGGCCGCCTCCAGGCGATCGACCAGCCCCCAGGCAAGGGGGTCGTCGGGCGCGACGAAGACGAGATCGGCGCGCAGCTCCTTTGCCTTCGCCACGGCCGCGTCCAGGTAACCGTCGACCTCGGCCTTTGAGGCCGTCGTGCGGGGGATCGGCAGGTCTAGATTGGTGGCGAGGGCGGCGGTTCCGCCGTTGCCGGGAGCCACGTAGAGGTCGGTCAGGCGGGACGACTGCCTGAGCTTCCAGGCGATGGCGTGCGCGCGGCCTCCAGAGCCGATGAGAAGGACGTTCACCGCAGCAATCTCACCGCCACGCCCGTTTCCCTGGCCGCATGTTGCAGGCCGCGATCGATCATGCTTGCAGCCTAGCCGACGTCGCCGCCCTCAACAACACTGCGGTTCAGCCTGCGCAGCACTTCGGCGTGCAGCGCCGGCGACGTCGTCGCGACGGTAGAGGAGGCGCCGACCGCGTCCCGGCCTTGCCAGTCCGTGATTACGCCGCCGGCCCCTTGCACCACGGGCACCAGCGCGGCGATGTCCCACGGGTTCATCACCGGATCGCACATCACGTCTGCATGGCCGGTGGCGAGCAGCAGGTAGCCGTAGCAATCGCCCCACGTTCGCACCAGCTTCACCTCTCGCATCAAGGCAGCGAAGGCCCCGCCGTCCTGCCAGCGGGAGACCTCCCCGATGTCGGTCACGAGGAGGGTCGCCGCAGAGAGCGACGGCGTCGTACGGACTCGCGCAGGCGTCCCGTTCAAGGTGGCATTGACGCAGTCGCCGAGGCACAGCTGGCCGAGGACCGGCTGGTGGATAACGCCGAGGACCGGCCTGCCTTCGTGCTGGACCGCGATCAAAGTGCCAAACAGGGGGCTTCCCGAAGCGAAAGAAATCGTCCCGTCTATGGGGTCGAGCACCCATACGAACTCGGCGTCCCGCCGCTCCTCGCCGAACTCCTCGCCGATGACGCCGTGGTCAGGGAACCGGGCGGCGATCATCTCTCGCATCAGCGCCTCTGCATCGCGGTCCGCTTTGGTGACGATGGTGTTGTCCGGCTTCAGCTCGACGTAGAGGTCCGGGCGGCCGAAGTAGGGGCGAATGAGGTCGCCGCTGCGCTCCGCGAGCTGGACGGCGAACTGCTTGTACGGCTCGAGGTCCACGCGAGCCGGCCTACTCCCACTCGATGGTGCCGGGAGGCTTCGACGTGATGTCGTAGACTACGCGGTTCACGTCCCGTACTTCGTTCACGATCCGGTTCGCTATCCGCGCCAGCACGTCGTAAGGCAGGCGCGCCCAATCGGCCGTCATAGCGTCGTCCGCGGTGACGGCGCGCAAGGCCATGGCGTAGCCGTAGGTGCGGTAGTCCCCCTGGACGCCCACGGTGCGGGTATCGGTAAGCACGGCGAACGCCTGCCAGAGCTTGTCGTAGAGCCCGGCAGCCCGCACCTCCTCAAGGACGATCGCGTCCGCCTCCTGGAGGATGGCGACCTTCTCCGGCGTCACCTCGCCGACGATCCGGATCGCCAGCCCAGGCCCTGGGAAGGGGTGGCGGTCGACGATCTCGGGCGGGAGGCCGAGCTCGCGTCCCACCTGCCGGACCTCGTCCTTGAACAGGTAGCGCAGGGGCTCGACCACCTGCAGGACCATATCCTCCGGCAGGCCGCCGACGTTGTGGTGCGTCTTGATGATGCGGGCAGCGTTGCCGTTGGAGGCCGTCTGCCCGCTCTCGATCACGTCCGGGTAGGTGGTCCCCTGGACCATGAAGTCGATGTGGCCGAACTCGGCCGCTGTGTCCTCGAAGACGCGGACGAACGTCTCGCCGATGCGCTTGCGCTTCTCCTCCGGGTCGGTGACGCCCTGGAGCTGCGCCAGGAACCGCGGCGCCGCGTCCACGTAGTGGAGCTTGATGCCGAGGTGCTTCCGGAACGTCTCCTGCACCTGCTCTGTCTCGCCCTTGCGCATGACGCCGTTGTTCACGAAGACGCAGATCAGGCGATCGCCGATGGCTGCGTGCGTGATTGCGGCGGCCACGGCCGAGTCGACGCCGCCGGAGAGGGCACAGATCGCCCGTCCTTCGCCCACTTGCGCCTGCACCTGCTCGATCGCGCGGTCCAGTATCGACCGCGGCGTCCAGCCGCCGCGGCAGCGACAGACGCCGAAGAGAAAGTTGCGTAAGATCTCCGCCCCCTGCGGCGTATGGACGACTTCGGGATGGAACTGGATGCCAAAACGATCGCGGCCGTCGCTGATGACGGCGTTCGGCGAATTGCCCGAATGCGCCACGGAGTGGAAACCCGGCGGCAGCTTCGTGACGCTATCGCCATGGCTCATCCAAACCTGCAAGGACGACGGCAGGTCCCGGAACAGGACCGACGGCTCATCGATTTCGAGAACGGCCGGCCCAAATTCGGGCCGGGAAGACGGGCTGACTTCTCCGCCGAGTTGATGCGCCATGAGCTGCATGCCGTAGCAAATGCCGAGCACCGGCAACCCTGATTCGAAGACGTAAGCGGGCGCCTGGGGAGCGCCTGGCTCGTACACGCTGGCCGGGCCGCCGGAAAGGATGAAGCCGCGTGGGTTCAGCTCTGCCACCTTGTCGAGCGGCGCGTCATAGGGGAGGAGCTCGCAGTAGACGCCGCACTCGCGGACCCGGCGGGCGATAAGCAAGCTGTACTGCGCCCCGAAATCGAGGACGACGACCGATTCGCGCACGCGGCTGGCATCCGCCGCCCGCCGAGCGGCGGCAGAGGCCCGCCAGCTGTCCTCGCCGGGATCGGTGGCCGGTGCTTCGGAGCGCTGGAGCTGGTTCAAATGATTAAGCTCTTACTCAATGGTCTACTATGCCATCATGCTACTATACGGACGCCGGACCCGACGAGAGCTTTTGACGATGGCTGCGAAAACAGGGCAGATCGATGATGCCGTGCGTGTACTCCGACAAGGCGGCGTGATCGCAATGCCCACGGATACATTGTATGCGCTGTCCGCCCCTGCCCTGGACCAGCGCGCGGTCGCTCGCGTCTATGCAATCAAGACGCGAGAGGCCGGCAAGCCGCTGCCGCTGTTCGTGGCGG
>DATMBD010000346.1:0-2550 GCA_035559355.1 Dehalococcoidia bacterium | reverse complement strand
AGGAGCTGGACCTGCGGCTCGAACTGAAGCTGCTGGCGGACGTTGGCTTGATCGGCCTGCCGAACGCCGGCAAGTCCACTCTGTTGCGGGCTGTGTCGCGGGCGACGCCGGAGGTCGGCGACTTCCCCTTCACGACGCTTGAGCCGGTGCTGGGCGTGGTCGAGGTTGGTATCGACGCGTTCGTGGTGGCCGACCTGCCTGGCCTGATCGAGGGCGCACACGCCGGCGCCGGCCTAGGCCATCAATTCCTGCGTCACGTGGAGCGGACGCGGCTGCTGGTGCATGTCCTCGACGCGGCCGCCGCCGACGTACTAGGCGCGTACGAGACGGTCCGCCGTGAAATCGAGTTGTACGACGCGCGGCTGGCCACCCGTCCCGAGGTCGTGGCGCTCAACAAGATTGATCTGCCGGAGGCGCGTGAAAGGGCGGAATACTTGTCGGGGTCGTTCCCTGGCCGCCAAGTCGTGCGTATATCGGGCGCTACCGGCGAGGGAACACGGGAGCTAGTGCAATTGCTATTGCGGCTGCTAAAGGAGACACCGCCGCCGGTGGAGGCCGAAGGCAAGCTTCCCGTAATCAGACCTCGTGAGCGGGAGAGGCTGGAGGTGGAGCGAGACGACGGCGTCTTCGTGATCAGGGGACGAAAGGCGGAAGAAGAGGCGTACAAGCTGGGGGCGGGCGGCTACGAGGCCCTGGACGAGCTGCAGGAAAGGCTGCGCCGCATGGGCCTGGAGCGGGCGCTGCGCCGTGCCGGCGCGTCGCCGGGCGCGCGTTTGCGCGTCGGTGAAGTGGAGATGGAGTGGCAGGGATGAGGACGGGAGTGCTGGGCGGCACCTTCGACCCCATCCACATCGCCCATCTCGTCCTGGCTGAGCAGGCTCGGGAGCAGCTGAAGCTGGATCGAGTGCTCTTCATCCCCGCAGGGGACCCCTGGAGGAAGGCGCACCGCCATGTCTCAGCAGCCCGCCATCGCGTCGAGATGGTGCGCTTGGCTATCGAGGACAATCCGGCGTTCGAGCTGGACGAGCGGGAGGTAAGACGCCAGGGCCCGACTTACACTGTAGACACGCTCCACGAGCTGCGCCGCGACTACCCGCTCGACGAGCTCTTCTTGCTCCTGGGCGAGGACGCGCTCGCCGACTTGCCCTTCTGGCGGGACCCGGAGGGCATCGCCGCCGCCGCGCGGATCGTGGTGGCGCCTCGCGCCGGTGTCGCTCCGTCTGAACTGCCATTCGACTCGGGAAGGATCGTGCACATCGACATGCCACGCCTGGAGATTAGTTCCACCGACCTCAGGGCCCGGGCGAGCACGGGCCGCAGCCTGCGCTACCTCGTCCCGTCTTCGGTCGAGGCGTACATACGCGAGAATCGCCTCTACGTCTGACGACAGCTCGCACGCCGATTGCGGAGAGCTCGCCTACTCTTCGATACGAGCCGATGCTTGCGGCGGCGTCCAGCCAGGCGGCGCCTTGCCGAGGATCAGGGAGACCCGCGGCACCGGCGGGTAGAGAAACGGCCTCAGGTGAGCGTTGGCGACCCAGTCGAAGCCGGCTTCGAGGGCCAGGGCGCTGAGGTCGCGATAGCGACGTAGCGTGCACTCCTTGATGCCGAGCGTGATCAGCCAGCGATTCCAGCGATCCAATAGCCGGGAGCCGGAGGGCGCGAATTCCCAGATCAAGGCGACGCCGCCCGGCGCCAGCACCCGCCGGACCTCGCGCAGAAGCTGCAAGAGGTCCGCGTCTTGGAGGTGCTTGACGACGTGGGCGCAAATGACGGCATCGAACGTCCCATCGGCGAAAGGGAGGTCGCCTCCCGAAGCTTGCAGCAGCCGGATACCGTGGCGTCCGCGCCCCTTGCGCAGCATCTCCTTCGACGGATCGACGCCCACGGGCGCGCGCTGGAAACGGACGCGGGCGGCGATGACCTGGAGAAGGGCTCCGCTGCCGCAGCCAATGTCCAGGATCCGGCTCTCCGGCGTCAGCCGCAGCTCCTTGTCCAGCCCGAAGCCGGGCGTGTTCACGAGGATCTGGCCCGGGAGCGTGGTCAGCAGGCCGTAAAGGCGACCGCTCAAGGAACGGCGAAGCCAGCGGTCGTAGTCAGCGCCGACTTGAGTCATCGCTCCGCCGCCTGTTCCCAAGCGCGGGCAACGGCAGCCGCGAGCAAGAGCAGCGCGGCCGGCAGGAAGAACGCGCCTATGGAGAATATGGCGATGAAGCAGGCGGCGAGGAGGGCTACGGCTGTCGCCCACGTGAGCGCACGCGGCAGCCGCCAGCGGACGCTGGCTAGGCCGGCGAACGTCAGCGCCGGCGGCACCGCGAGGAGGAGCAGGACCCACGCCCCGTTCTCCTCGATGAGGGTCCTGGAAGGGAGCTCCTCGCAGGTCTGGCGGCCCGGCGCGCCGCCGCACCGCACGCCGTGATAAACGGGTACGAAGGCGAGGAAGACGGCACCGCCGGCAGCGGCCGCTGTGGCCAGGACGGAAAAGGCCGTCGCTGCCTTCATTTCCGCACCGGCCTCAACGTTCGAGTTCGTACGTGACGCGGATTCGTG
>DATMBD010000345.1:0-6160 GCA_035559355.1 Dehalococcoidia bacterium | reverse complement strand
GGGGGCACGGGGGACAGCCTGCTCACGCTTTCGATGCTATCACCTGGCCTCAGCGCGATCCCGAGCAGGCGGGACGCCCTTTTGCCGTGGCCAGAACCTACGACACCAAGGCGAGGAGCGAGAGTTGCTCGGCGACGGGCCGGGCTCTTGCGGGCTCGCGGTGACGATCGGCGAGGCCGTAGGCGGCGCGCAGCTCCGCCACTTTCCGAAGCACCGGCGCTTGGGCTTCCTGGGAGAGGTAGGCGTCGAAGCGGTACATCCGGCGGTAGAGCGGCAGCAGCTCCGGCCAGTCGCGGGCCAGGTGGGCCAGGAAGTGCTCGCGCGTTCCTGGGCGGAGGTGCAGCAGATTGGCCCAGATGCCGCTGGCGCCGGCGTCTCGCGCCGCCCGCACCACCTCCTCCAACTGCTCAGGCCGGTCGGAGATCCCTGGGAGGATAGGGGCCATGCCGACGTTTACCTGAACGCCGGCTTCGACGAGTACGCGGACGGCGCGGAGGCGCTGGCGCGGCGGCGACGTACCCGGCTCCGTCTTGCGCCAGACCTCCTCGTCCAAAGTCGGGATCGAGACGCTGACGCTGACATCGGCGCGCGCGGCGGCATCCTGGAGAACGTCCACGTCGCGGACGATCATCGGACCACGGGTGATGAGGCCGAACGGGTTGCGGACGGCGGCGAGCTCCTGGAGGCAGGCGCGGGTCAGCTTGTAGCGGCCTTCGGCCGGCTGGTAGGGGTCGGTTGCCGCGCCGATAGCGACGGTCTCCCGTTGCCAGGATCGACGCCGCAACTCCCAGTGGAGCACCTGGGCGACGTTGGTCTTGACACGGATCGAGCGACCGTAGCGGTCGTCGAAGGGGCGGTCGGCGCGCTTCTCGTAGGCGCGAACGTAGCAGTAGGTGCAGCGGTGAACGCAGCCCATGTAGGGATTGAGCGTCCAGCGGAAGGGCATGCCCTTGCACTGATTCAACGCCGTCTTGCAGGGCTCCTCCCGGTACAGCGGCTGCTGCATGATTAGAACATACGCTCTATAGCCAGGATGCGCAAGCGCCGTGGCCCAAGAAGCTGTAAGCTCGGAACACGGACGCACCAAGGAAGAGCGGGAGGCGCATGCGGATGAGCGAGCGAAACGTGCGCGTAGCGGCAGTCCAGGCCACTCCGGTTTTCCTTGACCTGGAGGCGACGCTGGACAAGGCATGCGCCTACATTCAGGAGGCGGGGCGGAACGGCGCTCGCCTGGTGGTGTTGCCGGAGGCGTTCGTACCCTCTTTTCCTCTCTGGGTCGCGGGCGGCTCTACCGGTGCGCGCCCTGACCCGATGGAGACTCACACCCTCTACGCCGAGCTTCTGGCCAACGCCGTTGACGTTCCCGGACCGGCGACTGCCCGCTTGGGCCAAGCCGCGCGCGAGGCAGGCGCGCACGTCATCGTGGGCGTGAACGAGCGCAACGCGGACGCCAGCGGAGCCAGCATGTACAACACGGTCCTTTACTTCGACGATCAGGGCGCGCTGCTCGCCAAGCACCGCAAGCTGGTTCCGACTATGTCAGAGCGCCTGGTCTGGACTCCTGGCGACGGTAGCACCCTCACCGCCGTCGATACGGCCATCGGCAAGCTCGGGGCGCTGATCTGCTGGGAGAACTACATGCCTCTTGCCCGCTTCGCGCTCTACGCTTGGGGCACTCAGATTTACGCAGCGCCAACCTGGGACAGCCAGCCCCGCTGGCTGAAGACGATGGAACACATCGCCTTCGAAGGCGGCTGCTACGTCATCGGCTGCTGCCAGGTGGTCCATCAGGACGACATCCCGGACCGCTACGCCTTCAAACGCGGCCTCGTGGAGGCTCGCGGCGAGTGGATCAACGCGGGCAACAGCGTCATCGCCGCTCCCTGGCAGGTCCTGGCCGGACCGGTTGCTTGCAAGGAAGAAGTCCTCTACGCGGACCTCGACCTTTCGAAGCTGGGGCTCTCGAAATCGAGGCTGGACGCCGCCGGACACTACGCGCGGCCGGACGTCTTCAGCCTTACCGTCAACCGGTCGCCGCGGCCGATGGTGCGGACGGTCTTCGACCCACCGGAACGCGTCGACTAGCGCCGGCACAACCCCGCTCCACGGAGCGGAGCGCAAGGCGCCTTCGCGCCACCCGGCAGCGCCGTGTCCAGCCCGCGGCGCGACCCGGAGCGGAGCCTCGGAAGGCGCGTTTGCCCCTATGTAGGTCGGGAGCTAACATCCAAGTGCAGCCGAGTCTCGAAACGGCCCGAGCGGCGCGCCGGCCCTGCCGCTGCAGAGGGACCGGCGCATCGAGGAGGTCTCACATGGCCGTCTATCAGCATGACGTCCTGGTCATCGGCGCGGGCCTTGCCGGCATGCGAGCCGGTCTCGCCGCCCAGGAAACCGGCGCCGACGTTGCCATCATCACCAAAGTCCATCCCGTCCGCAGCCACTCCAACGCGGCCCAGGGCGGCATCAACGCAGCCGTGGACCCCTCCGACTCCTGGGAAGACCACGCCTTCGACACGGTCAAGGGCAGCGACTACCTGGGCGACCAGGACGCCATCGAAGTCCTCTGTTCGGAGGCAGGCAACGAGGTCATCGCCATGGAGCACATGGGGGTGATCTTCCACCGGGACGAGACCGGCCATCTCGGCTCGCGCCGCTTCGGCGGCCAGCAGCGCGCCCGCACCTACTTCGTAGGAGACATCACCGGCCAGGCCATGCTCCACGTCCTCTACGAGCAGCTGGTCAAGAACGGCCTGCGCGTTTACGAAGAGTGGTTCGTCATCGAACTCATAGTCGAAGAGGGCATGTGCAAGGGCTGCGTGGCCATGGACATCCGCACCGGCCAGGTCCACGTCATCGGCGCCAAGGCCGTCGTCATCGCGACCGGCGGCGCCGGGCGCGTCTACGAGCCGAGCACCAACGCCCTCATTTGCACGGGCGACGGCATTAGCCTCGCCTACCGCGCCGGTGCGCCCTGCATCGACATGGAGATGGTGCAATTCCATCCCACCACCCTCAAAGGCTCCGGTGTCCTGATCACGGAAGGAGCCCGCGGCGAAGGCGCCTATCTCCTCAACGCCGCCGGCGAGCGCTTCATGGAAAAGTACGCTCCCAACATGATGGAGCTTGCCAGCCGCGACGTGGTCTCGCGCGCCGAACAGACAGAGATCAACGAGGGCCGCGGCGTGGACGGCTGCGTCCTCCTGGACATGCGCCACCTGGGCGAAGACCTCATCCGCGAGCGCCTGTGGCAAATCAGGGAGATCGGTATCGACTTCGCGGGCGTGGACATCGTCAAGGAGCCCATCCCTGTCCTGCCCGGCATGCACTACATCATGGGCGGCATCAAGACGGACGTCTGGGGCCGGACGCCCCTGCCCGGCCTCTACGCGGCGGGCGAAGCCGCCTGCGTCAGCGTCCACGGCGCCAACCGCCTCGGCGCAAACTCGCTCCTGGACACAATTGTCTTTGGCAGGCGCTCCGGCATGGACGCCGCCGAGCGGGCCGCGTCCGAGGAGATCCGGATGCCGGACGAACGCTACGCCGACAAGGTCAAGAAGCAGATCCGTGCCGTGCTGGATCGTCCCCTCAACGGTGACCGCACGGCCAAAGTCCGCCTGGACCTCGGCAGACTCATGAACGAAAAGGTGCAGGTCTTCCGCAAGGAGGACGAGCTCAAGGATGCCCTGGCGGCAGTGCGCGCTTTGAGGCAGCGTTACGAGACTCTGGGCATCGAATCGAAGGGCAAGGTCTTCAACACGGACCTGCTCTTCTACATAGAGCTGGGCTTCATGCTCGATTGCGCCGAGATGACGTGCGTTTCGGCCATCGAGCGCAAGGAGAGCCGGGGCGCCCACTATCGGCTCGATTATCCGCAGCGGGATGACGCCAACTGGCTTCATCACATCAGCTGCTCGTATTCGCCTCAGGGGCCGCAGCTGGGCAAGATCCCCGTCACGATTACGCGCTGGGAACCCCAGGAGCGCAAATACTAAGGGCGCTCAGGAGCGGAGGTGCCATGGAAGTAAGGCTGAAGGTCAAGCGCTACGACCCCGAAGCTCCGCCGGAGCAGGCCACCCGCTACCAGGAGTACACGGTGGACATGCCGGAGAACGCCACCGTGCTCGACTCCCTCATCGAGGTTAGGGAGTACCACGACGGCTCCCTCGCCCTCCGTTGCTCCTGCCGTAGCGCTATCTGCGGCTCCTGCAACTGCCGCATCAACGGCCGTGCTCGCCTCGCCTGCAAGACCCAGATAAGCAGCGTCGCCGGCGAAAACGGTGAAATCGTGGTCGAGCCCGCCGGCAACATGCCGGTGATCAAGGACCTGGTCGTAGACATGGCGCCGTTCTGGAGCAAGGTCCGGGCGGTCAAGCCTTGGCTCCAGCCCGAAGGCCCGCCCCCGGAGCGCGAGTACTTGGTTCCCGCCGAGTCCATGACAGCCCTCGCCGAGGTCATGAACTGCATCATGTGCGGCGCCTGCGTGTCCGACTGCACCAGCCTGGAAGTCGACAAGTCGTTCCTTGGTCCGGCGGCGCTGGCCAAGGCTTATCGCTTCGTCGGCGACCCTCGCGACGACGCGACCCTCGCCCGCCTGCGGGAGCTGAGCGAACCGAGCGGCATGTGGGACTGCACCCGCTGCAACATGTGTGTCCAGGTCTGCCCCAAGGACGTCAAGCCCATGGAGCAGATCTTGAAGCTCCGGTCGGAGGCCGTGCACGCCGGCATCAAAGACAACAACGGCAGCCGGCACACGCTCGCGTTTGTCGAGCTAGTGGACGCGAACGGGCGCCTGGACGAGTTCCGCCTGCCCGTCTACACGGAGGGCAAGTTCAACTTCATCGGCCAGCTTTCGTACCTGCCGTCGGCGCCGCGAATGCTGCGCGCCGGCAAGATGCCACCGGTCTTCCCGCACAAGATTTCAGGCATCCGGCACGTAAAGCGCATCTTCAAGCGGTTCGAGAAGAAGCCCGGCCTGCCATTCCGGCCGGCGGGCAAGGGAGGCCACTAAATGCGATACGCCTTCTGGCCGGGTTGCGTTTCCAAGGGCGCTTGCCCGGAGCTGTACCAGTCGATGGTGCGCGTCGCCCCGGCGCTCGGCATCGACCTCGTCGAGCTTTACGACGGCAACTGTACGGGCGCCGGCGTCATCTCGGAGCACGATCTCGACACAGCCGACGCCCTCAACGCGCGCAACTTCGCCATGGCCCAGCGCCTGGACCTCCCCCTGATCAACATTTGCAGCACCTGCCAGGGCGTGCAATCCTACACTATCCAGCGGCTGAAGAAGCGCCCCGACCTCGCCGCCAAGATCAACGAGGTCCTCGCCGAGGAAGGCCTCCAGTACCACGCCGACCGCGGCCTGGAGGTCAAGAACTTCCTCTGGGTCCTGGTCGAAGACTTCGGCCTGGACAAGCTTCGGAGCATGGTCAAGCGGCCGCTGGCCGGCCTCAAGGTGGGGCCCTTCTACGGCTGCTATATCCTCCGCCCAGAGTCCGTCCTCGGCTTCGACGAGCACCCCGACCGCGACCGCTACCTGGAGATGGTCATCGAGGCGGTTGGCGCCACCCTCGTGACCTACGAAGGCCAGGACAAGTGCTGCGGCTTCCCCATCCTCACGATCAACAAAAAGAACTCCCTCACCATGGCGGCCAACCACCTCAGCGAGGCCCAACGCGAGGGCGCCGACTGCCTGGTCACGCCCTGCCCGCTCTGCCACCTCAACCTCGATGCCCAGCAGCCGGACGCCGTCAAGTACGCCACCGTCGATGGCCTCCAGGTGCCTATCCTCCACCTCCCTCAGCTCATTGGCCTTGCCCTGGGCATGGACCCGAAGGAGCTGCGGGTCGACCGCCACGTCGTCTCGACCAAGAAGGTGCTCTCGAAGCTCTAAAAGGCGTCTGCGACAGCCGGCTCGGCCGGCTGCCATCCCAAACCAATCTCACGCCAGGGCCCCCAAGGCGGGGGTGACGCTGCCGCATCGAAGGGTCTGAAGGGCGGAAGCTCCAATTGGACCCGGACACCGGGGTTTGAACGCAAGCTTCGGATAGCGGCGCTTTCCGAAGGGGCAGGAAGATCGTCCTACACTCGGAGGTGAAGCGATGACTGCCGAGACCCTTGATCAGGAGAGCATCCGCGAGGCCATCGCCACGCGCGACCGCCGCTT
>DATMBD010000344.1:0-2839 GCA_035559355.1 Dehalococcoidia bacterium | reverse complement strand
GGCGAGGGCACGAGCGCGTCTAGGGAGGCGCCCTCGTTTCACGGCTCACCCCTCGGCCAAGCCGGCGCTTTCAGACGCCGCGAGCAAGGCTCGGCGCCGCGGATTTCGCAATGCCGTGAAGGCCACGTCGGCGGAAATTGCGATGAATCGGTGGTTCGTGAGGAAGATGCACGGCCCCGTCCTTGGGTTCGATCCCGCCTTGAGGATTCCTGTCCAGCTGCGGCCCGATCTTCACGAGACCAGGGCGGGGGCCGAGGGTTTCAGTTATATCACAAACTGCCCGGAATCCGTCACCGGTAGCACCCGCACGATGCGTTTGAATGCGGTCGTCGGCAACCTGCCTCCTCCTCGAAGAGCATTCAAAGCAGCCGAGGCTGACAGAGGATTCGGGCCGCGTTATCCTTGTGCTGTCGGGGGTTTCCCCGGGAGCGAGAAGAAGAGATGCCCAAGCGCTACACCAGGTTGACTCAACCGCTCGTCCGCCGAGGCGGGGAGTTGCGGCCGGCGTCGTGGGACGAGGCGCTCGACGTTGCTGCCGACGGTTTTCGCGCGGCTGTCGAACGCTACGGCCCGAACACGTTCGGCCTCTTCTCCTGCTCCAAGGCGACGAACGAGGTCAACTACCTGGCCCAGAAGTTCGCCCGGCAGGTAATCGGCTGCAACAACGTCGATTCCTGCAACCGCACCTGACATGCCCCAAGCGTCGTCGGTCTGACGGCGGTTTTCGGGGCAGGCGGGGGTACCAGCTCCTACCGTGAGGTGGAGGAGACGGACGTCATCATCCTCTGGGGCTCCAACGCCCGGGAGACGCATCCCATCTTCTTCCATCACGTCCTCAAGGCGCTCAACCGTGGCGCCAAGCTTTACGCCGTCGACCCGCGTCGCACCTCCTCCGCGCAGTGGGCGGACGTCTGGCTCGGCCTCGATGTCGGCTCGGACATCGCCCTGGCGAACGCCATCGGCCGGGAGATCATCGCCGCTGACCTCCACAACCGGGCTTTCATCGACCGCGCGACCACTGGCTTCGAAGCCTATCGGCAGGCGGTGGAGAAATACACCCTGGATTACGCGGAGCGCGTCACCGGCGTGCCGGCGGAGGCAATCCGGGATCTTGCCCACGCTTATGCTCGCGCCGACCGGGCCCAGCTCTGTTGGACGCTGGGGATTACGGAGCACCACAACGCCGTCGATAACGTCCTGGCCCTGATCAACCTCTCGCTGCTCACCGGACACGTCGGCCGCTACGGGTCCGGCGTTTGCCCGCTGCGAGGCCAGAACAACGTCCAAGGCGGCGGCGACATGGGCGCCATCCCCAACCGCCTGCCCGGTGGCAACGACCTGGAGAAGGACGAACAGCGCATCCCCTTCGAGCGCGTTTACGGCCGGCCCATCCAGCCGAAGCGGGGCCTCAACCTGAGCGAGATGTTCGAAGCCATGGAGCACGGGACGCTGCGAACCCTCTACGTCATCGGCGAGAACCCGGCGCAGTCGGAGGCGGAGACGGAACGGGCGATGCGCCTCCTCAGCGGCCTTGAACACCTCGTCGTCCAGGACATCTTCCTGACGAAAACGGCAGAGCTGGCGCACGTGGTCCTGCCCGCGGCCGCTTCCTGGTGCGAGTCCGAGGGCACGGTGACGAGCTCCGAGCGGCGCGTGCAGCGCGTTCGCAAAGCGATCGATCCCCCGCCGGGCGCCCGCGACGACATGGAGATCCTCTCCGAAATCGCGCGCCGCCTCGGCTACGACTGGGGTAACCCCACGGCCGAGGAGGTCTGGGACGAGCTCCGCAGCCTCTCTTCTTGGCACAGGGGCATGAGCTACAAGCGCTTGGAGGAGCTGAACGGCATCCACTGGCCGTGCCCGTCAGAGGACCATCCGGGGAGCCCGTTCCTCCACGCTCGCCTCTGGAAGGACCCTATCGAAGGGCCGCCCGCGCCCTTCAACGTCGTCGAGCACGACCCGCCGGTCGACGAGCTGACACCGGAATTCCCAATCCGGCTCACGACCGGCCGACGCCTCGATTCGTTCAACACGGGCGTGCAGTCCGGAGGCTACACGTCCCCCCTGCGGCGCGGCGAAACGCTCGACATCCACGCGGAGGATGGCCGACGCTACGGCATCCAGGACGGCGAAGTAGTTCGAGTGATATCGCGCCGGGGCGCAATTCTGGCACCCGTGCGCTTCGACCCCACGCTTCGCCCAGGCTTGGCGTTCATGACCTTCCACTTCCCGGATGACACGCCTTCCAACCTGATCACCATCGACGCCGTCGACCCGAAGTCGGGGACGGCGGAGTTCAAGGCGGCGGCGATCCGCATCGAAAAGCTGGGCGGCACGCCGAAGTAGCCGCCTCAGCGCCGCTACCGAACGGAACGGCGGGGAACGCGGCGCCAAGTCACAGGGCGCTTAGCCCTCGAACGTCGTAAACTCATCTCGTGGACCTGCATCTCATCCCCCAAGCCGCCGCCAGCGACTCTGAGCGCGCCGCGGTGGACGCGTTGCTCGGGCCGCCGGAGGAGGGCTGGGAAAGCAGCCGTCAGAACGCCGGCCGGGACCTTGTTCTTGGGTTCAGCGGCCAGAAGGCGCGCAAGCAGCGCCACCTGCTCCTGCCGGCGTTGCAGGCCCTGCAGGCGCGCGTGGGCTACCTTACCCCTGGCGGCTTGAACTACGTCTGCCAGCGCTTGGAGGTGCCGCCGGCGGAGGCGTACGGCGTGGCCAGCTTCTACGCCCTCCTCAACCTGGAGCCGACGCCGCCGCGCGTCGCTCATGTCTGTGACGACCTGGCCTGCCGGATGAAAGGCGCGCTCGATGTCTGCCGGGCGCTCGAGGAGCGGCTGGG
>DATMBD010000343.1:0-2744 GCA_035559355.1 Dehalococcoidia bacterium | reverse complement strand
CGCCAGGACGCTTACCACGGGGCTGGTCAACTGGTGGGGCAGCGCTCGGGGCATGGTGAACATCAGGCTTCCACCTGCCTGGGCCGGACCGCCGTCAGTCCTCTTTCGTAGGCAAGCCGCTCGTAGTAGGAGAGCACGCGCCGCGAAACGCGGTCCCAGCTGAAGTGCTGCGCGCGTTCCCGCCCGGCGCCGCTGAGGGATGCCCGCAGCCCAGGGTCACGCGCCAGATCG
Source organism: Dehalococcoidia bacterium (assembly GCA_035559355.1). Lineage (GTDB taxonomy): Bacteria > Chloroflexota > Dehalococcoidia > DSTF01 > WHTK01 > WHTK01. Next base: position 2,513 of record DATMBD010000343.1, on the reverse strand, counting down.
AGCAGCGCCTCGGCGAGGGCGTCGCTGTCAGTGGGGCGAAAGAGCAGGCCGTCGACTCCATGCGTGACGACGTCGGCGAAGCCGTCGATGTTCGACGCGACCACGGGCAGGCCGGCGGCCATCGCTTCGAGGAGGATGATGCCCTGACTCTCGTTGCCGGTGTTCGGCGCGCAGAAGACGTGCGCCGAATGGTGGTATCTGGGTAACTGGGCGTCGGACACGTAGCCGGCGAAGACTACGTCTCGCAGGCTGCGCTCTTGCACCCAGCGCTCGTAGCCGTGTCGCCGGCGCTCGTCGTACCCGCCTACGATGACCAGACGGGCGTCAGGCCGGAGAGCCTTCAGCCGCGCGAACGCCCGCAGCAGGTACGGAAGGCCCTTGCGCTTCTCCAGCCTACCGACGAACAGGATATTGAACATGCCATCGTCCAACTCCGGCAGTGGTTCGACCGGAGCGCCGAACCGTTCGACGTCAACGCCGTTGGGGATGATGTTGTAGTAACCGGGAAAGTGGGGCTGAATGAGCCGCTCGGCGGCCCGGGAGACGGCGATCTTCCCGTCCAGACGCCGGAAGCAGTCCTTTAGCAGCCGCCTGGTGTAGGCATAAAGACGCGCGCCGCTATCGCGGGCAGCATGGAACGTGCCGACGTTGATCGCCTCCGAGAAGCGCAGGAACTGGATCGGCAGGAAAGAGACCAATGGTTCGTGCACGTGCACAACGTCGAAGCGTTCTTCACTGAGCACGCGCTTCACCGGCGAACCGAGGATGGGCGACATGGACATGCGCGCTATCGAGCCGCCGGCCGGGATGCTCCGCGGCCGCCCGATGACGATCGAGCCCGGCCGCAGCCGCGTGATGTCGGAAGCGGGAGCGATGAGCCGCGTCTCGTGGCCGAGGCGGGAGAAGTTTTCGGCAAGGTGATGTATGTGCGAGTTGACGCCGCCGGGGACGGCGAGATCGTAAGGGGAAACCAGACCGATCTTCACGTCCAGTACCTACGGGCGAAGCTCCAGACCGTCCGGCGCCAGCCGAGCGCCCGCGGCGTGGCGCCCAGTCCCTTCATCGGCACGGTAAGCATCCGCATTGCTCCCACCTCCCGCACGGAGGGGTAGCGTGTACCGACGCCATGGAGGCTGCCCCGAGCGAAGGCGCGCTTGAGGTCCGCCGCCGAACTCCCCTCAAAGCGCGTGAAGGCGCTGCCGATGGCCTGGACGAAGTGAGCATCGGAAGCCCCGATGGCGGGCAGGTGTAGTTCCTTGTCATTCAGCTCTCGCGCCCTGGCCCGAAAGCGCCGCGCAGCCGGCGTCTCGTTCGCCAGCTCAATGCCGTCAAACCAGAGGCCGCGGTCGCGCAGTCGTCTTACTCTCTGGAAGACCCGCTCGTTGATGCTGCGCGTCCACCAGCTCAGCGGATGGGGAACGAAGCAGACGCCGCCCTGACGGTGGACGGCGTCGATGGTCTCCTCAACCGGTCGCAGGCTTTCGATTGGCTCCTCCAGGAAGAGCGCGATGAGATGACCCTGAAGCGTCGTTATCTCCGCGCCCGGAATGACCTCGAAGCGAAACCGGCCGCGCGCCCATGCCTCACGCGCGGCCATCGCAACGCTAAGGTTGTCGTGCTCCGTAATCGCGATGACGTCAAGGTCCGTGTTCTCCTCCACGTGCGCGAGGATGCGGGCGATGTCGTCCACGCCGTCGCCCGCACTCGTGTGAATGTGGAGGTCAGCCTTACCCATCAGCCCGCATTGTAGCCGCTTGCTCCCTGTCCTCCGGCGGGCGTGCGCTGGCCGGCGGTGGCGCCTGACGTCGGTCTAGGGGTTTCCAGATGCGCTCTAGCGGCATCCACTGGCCCGGATGGGCACGGATCCAGCCCTCCACGCGCTTGAGAAGAGCTTTCGTATTCTCGATCTCGTCGCGTTTGCGGTCGCCCGTGACGACGAGGTCAAGCGGCTCCTCGAAATGGATGTCGAAGCAGCTGTCCGGCGCGCGCAGGCAGTATCCCGGCACGACAAGCGCGTTCGTGCGCAGAGCGATGTCGATGGCGCCCGTGGGCATTCGTGTCAGAACGCCGAAGAACGGCAGGAGCGCGCCCCTGCCCTGGATGTCGCGGTCACAGGTGATGGCGAGGCAGCCGCCAGCCCGTAGATGACGCAGTGCCTCGGCGATCGCTCCGAACCCCACGTCCATGTACCGGGGCCCGAAGGTGCCCCTGATCTGTCTCATGAGGCGGGCGAACATGGGCGGCCGGAGAGGCTCCGCCAGGACGAGCACATCGATTCCCAGAAGCGGGCCCACCTGCACGGCGACCTCCGGGTTGCCAAAGTGGGCCGTCACCACCACCACGCCGCGCCCCTGTTTCATCGGCTCTGTGAGGTTCTCCAGGCCGTGGATGCGGACCTGTTCTTCCAGCAGCGTCTGCGGCGGCGTCAGCGGCAATCGGATTAAGTCGACATAATATCTCGCAACGTTACGGAAGACCTCGCGGGCGTTGCGCCGGACCTCGGCCTCCGGAGC
>DATMBD010000342.1:0-2456 GCA_035559355.1 Dehalococcoidia bacterium | reverse complement strand
AGGACGATGGCTGCTGCCGGCGCTTCGGCGGCGGCGATTTCCCGCACGGCGGCCTGATTGGTTTGCGAGGCGACGATCACCAGGCGGTCGATGCGGGGGTGGCGGCCGAAGACGGCGACCGAGTAGGCCAGGAGGGGCCGGCCCCGCAGCGATTGGATGAGCTTGTCAACGCCCCCCATGCGCGCGCTGCGGCCCGCCGCGACTATGACTGCGCCCGTGCTCATCGACTGCGGGCCGGGGCCGGCAACGCCGCCTCAGGCGGCTCTCGGAGGGTCGTTGCCAGGGACAGGGCCACGGCGAAGCCGGCGCGGTGGGGGAGGCCCAGCTGCGGGTAGCCTGCCGCCGCGGCGGCCTCGTCGCCGAACCAGCAGGCGAACTGGGTCGGAAAGTCTCCGGCGTCCTCGTGCGCGGCGATGACCTCCTTGGCGCGCTCCAACTCCGCAGGCGTCAGGAGGGGGGCCAGGGTGCTCGGAGCCGTGGCGCCGGCGAAGGCGAGCGCCAGGCTTTCGGCCCTGAGCTGACCTTTCAGCGTCCGGGGCGCCCCTGCTTTCTCCCGCCAGACAAAGCGAAAGATCGCGGCCAGCGTCTCCGCGTGGATGACCACACGCGTGTACGTCTCGCTGCTCCAGCACGGCACGACGACGAAGCGGCGCTTGCGAGAGGCCCGGTCCGAGCGCTCGGAGCCGAAGCGCAGCAGTGCTTCGGAGAAATGCCTGTCCGTCCAGCCGCCCCCAACGTCGTCCAGGAGATTGAGAGCTACCTTTGCCTCGCCGTCCACCGACCGCAGGCGCGCCTCCGTCTCCCGCGCCGCTTCCGCCAGCACTGCCTCCGCGTCCAGACGGATAAGCGCCTCGACAGCCGCGAGGCAGTGGCTCTTGCCCATCGGGTTGACGCTGATAATCGGCAGGACCACGTCCCGATCCCCGCCAGCGTCCTCGTCTCCGGTGAGCTGTCGCAGGTACCAGCCGAAGCGCGACATGTCGCGCGGACGCGTATACAGCTCGCGCTGGATATCGAGAGTGCGTATGACTTCGATCCGCATTGCCTAAAAGACGTCCTTGGCCAGATCGATGGAGAAGCTGCCGCCGTAGGCCAAGAACAGATCTTTTACGATTTTGCCTCCCAGCGTGGCCAGGAAGAAGCGGCTCGCCGGCATCCGCGCCGCCCCGGCGGCGGCTCCCGCCACGTCGAAGAAGGGGTTGGGGAAGGTCGAAAGCAAGAAGACCGTCGCCATGCCGTTGCGCGCCATCCAGCCTTCGAACATGGAGTAGACGCGCTGATGGCGCAGGAGATCCGTCCCGGCGAAGCCGAGTCCGTAGCCTGAGAATTCGCCGAGCGCGTCGCCCAGGCCGGCAACGAGGCCGACCATGATCCACGACGGAATACCGAACACAGGGTCGAGAACGACGGCGCCGCCGAAAATGGCGACCGAGCTCGGCGTCGGCAGGACGATCGTGGCTGACCCGGCCATGGCGATGAGGAAGACGCCCAGATAGCCCCAATCCTTCAAGCGGTCGAGGTCGACGTCGAAGACGAAGTACGCCAGCAGATAGGCGACGAACAGCAGCGCCAGGGCGGCGAGGATCGCGTACTCCAGCCGGAACCAGCCTCGCCGGCCCGCGAGGCCGCGCACCGCCGCCACGTCGCGTTCGAAGGCCTCGGACGTCTCCTCGAAGGCGCCCAGGCCCGCCGAGACCTGGTCGGCGCTATCGGTCATGGCTGTCTCCGGGGCATAGCCGTTCCATGATAACCGGAGGCTCGCTCCTGGCCGGCCGCAGGGGAGGGTGGCGGCGCCCACAGCGGATCGGGGAAGATAGAAGTGACACAAGGAGAGGAACCCGATGAGCGACATCTTTGAGCGCCCCGCCAACGTTATCCCCGCCGTCGTCGAGACGACGCCTCGCGGCGAGCGCGTGTACGACATCTACTCCATGCTTCTCAAGGAGCGGATCGTCTACCTCGGCACGCCGATCTTCGACCAGGTGGCCAACAGCATCATCGCCCAGTTGCTGCACCTCGAGCGCGAAGACCCCGAGCGCGACATCTCCATGTATATCAACTCGCCCGGAGGCGAGGTGCACGCTGCGCTCGCCATTTACGACGCGATGCAGCTCAACCGTTGCGACATAGCCACCTACTGCGTGGGCCTCTGCGCCAGCGCCGCCACGTTGCTCCTCAGCTCGGGCACGCCCGGCAAGCGCTACGCCATGCCCAACTCCACCATCCACATGCACCAGGCGCTCGGCGGTGTCCAAGGCCAGGCAGCCGACATCGAGATCGAGGCCCGCGAAACCATCCGCCTCAACGACCTCATCCGCAACATCCTGGCGAAGAACACCGGCCAGGACCCGGAGCGCATCCGGCGTGACTTCGACCGCAACTTCTACATGACGGCCCAGCAGGCGAAGGAGTACGGCATGATCGACGAAATCCTGGAGCCTGCCCGGGCCTCAGTC
>DATMBD010000341.1:0-4866 GCA_035559355.1 Dehalococcoidia bacterium | reverse complement strand
CCCCGCGCCCGCCGCGGCCAACTGAGGGTGGTAGACGGAGAAAACCAAACGCCCCCCGACCTTGAGAACTCTTCGCAACTCTCCCAGCGCGAATTCCAAGCGGGCCAGGTGCTCCCCCACTAGGGAACAGAGAACTGCGTCGAAAGTGGCGTCTCGGAATGGCAGCGGCGACTGCAGGTCGGCAGCCGCCAGCGGCACGTCCGGCACGCGGCGGTGGGCCGAACGAAGCATCGCCGGGGAGAAGTCGATACCTACGGGCCGCGCGCCTTCTTCCCTCATCCGCGAAAGATTGCGGCCGGTGCCGCAACCTGCATCCAGGATCAACTCCCCCGACTCAACGGAGAGCACCCGCACCGAATGGCGGCTATCGAGGGAGACGACGGGATCTGGCGTGGTGTCGTAGGTCGCGGCCCAGCGTTCGTAGCCCTCCAAGGGGTCGACGCGGCGGACGTTTTCGGTCACACGAAGAGTGTACCGGCTGCGTTGAGCGGCCGTCGAAGCTTTACATAGCGGTCGGCGGCGCGTACGATGGCCCAATTCCAGCCTGGGAGGTAACGGCCTAGCGGAGGTGCTGAGTTGCCAACTGACGGAAGGGGAGACGTCAGGCCGCGGGTTCTGGTCCGCATAACCCGAGGTCTGGTCGACATTCATTCAGATTCGCTCCTCGACCTGATCGTCGTTGAGACGGACCTGGAAGTGAAGGCCGAAGGCGTTTACCAGCTCCACAGCACGGGCGAGTTCGGAAGTCTCGTCCAGCGCTATTCACACTACCGATCTGAGCCCTTCTTCTCGATGTCCTTGGACAACCCGGAATAAGGCGCCTAGCCTCTCGGGTTGGAACCAGAAGCCGCATCACTCGAGACGCGGCTCGATGGTCGCGAGCAAGTCCTCCGCGTCTTCTTTGAGGCCGGGCTCAGGGTTAAGCTCGATGCAGCGGCGCAGCCGCTCCGCCGCCAGTCGATAGAGCTCCAACGGGTCGCGATACGGCGCCCGCCCTGATTTCCCCAGGCGGTAGGCGACGAACTCGTAGCACCAGCCGAGGCTGTAATTGACGCCGGGATCCTCCGGGGCGAGGCGCAGCGCCTTCTCCAACGCCTCCAACCCTTCCTCGAAGGCGAGTTGGCGCGTGATCAGCGTCGTGCCGAGGTAGGTCAGCGCCTCGACGTAATCCGGACGCAGCTCGAGGGAGGCACGGGCGGCGTCAATCGCCTCCTGGATGCGTCCTTCCCCGTGGAGAGCGTGGGCACGGCTGAGCAGCGCTTCCGCGCTCGTGGCGTCTCCCCCCATTGCCTCGAGTCTAACAGCCGGCGGTCTTGCCCCTGGACGCCGCGGCGCTTGACCGCGTCCGATACCGAAACAGAGAATCGCTCCGAGAGGCGAAGCTTGGCAGGCGCAATCGGAATCCATGTCAGCCACGACGAGCAGGGGAGGCGGATCATCGCCCACCCCGAGGCCGACACGATCACGCGGGAGGCCTTGATCGGGCGCGCGCGAGCCTTGGTGCCCGCCCTCCGCCAACGCGCCCGCCGTTGCGAAGAGGCCGAGCGGCTGCTGCCGGAAACTGCGCGGGACTTCACCGAGGCGGGTTTCTTCCGCATCGTCCAGCCCAAGCGTTTTGGCGGCTTCGAAATGGGCCTGGACGTGCTCGAGGAAGTGGTCATAGAGGTCGGGCGCGGGTGCGGCTCGTCGGCTTGGACTCTGGCCATCCTTGGCGGTCACTCCTGGTGGACGGCGCTCTTTCCGGAGGAAGGGCAGGAGGAGATTTTCGGCGAGGACGGGCACGTGATCATGGCCACCAACCTGAGCGGCAACGGCCGCTGCCGCCGCGTCCCCGGCGGCTATGAGCTCTCCGGCCGCTTCATCTACCTCTCCGGCTGCGATATCGCCAACTGGCTCTGCGTGGGGGCGATGCTCGCCGAGGCTGGCAACTCGGACCCGCCCTGGTTCTACCTGGCCATCCGTCCCGAAGAGGCGACCATCCTCGACGACTGGCATATGCTCGGCCTGCGGGGCACCGGCAGCAAGTCCGTCCTGGTGGAGAAGGTCTTCGTCCCGGAACGGCGAGCGCTGCCGCAGGCGCTGGTCCAGGCCCAGGAAATGCCCGGACGCTACGTCCACCCCAACCCGCTCTACGCGACGCCGATGCTCGCCTTCCTCTCGATCGAGACGACCGGCGCGGCCGTCGGCATCGCCCTGCAGGCCGTGGAGGCGCTGGAGGAGCTGGCTTTGGCGAAGCCCGTGCGCAGGCGAGAGGCGGAAGCCGGGGCCAGCGGCTTCCAGGTCTCCGTCCCCAGCTTCCGCCGCCACCTGGCAGAGGCGAAATCGAAGGCGGAGGCCGCCCGAACCCTCCTCCTGAACGAGGCGAGGCGCCTGATGGCAACCATGCGCGAATACGCCCCGGCGGGCCGCAAGATGACGCCGGACGAGATGACGGAGTACAGCCTCAACTGCGCCCGCCTGGTCGACCTCTGCGTGCAGGCGGTAGACCACGCCTTCGCGGCCGGCGGCACGTCGTCGACGTTCGACGGCCATCCCCTGGAACGCTGCTTCCGTGACATCCGCACGCTTAGCACGCACAACGTTTACCGCATGGACCTCATGGCCGAGCGCTGGAGCCAGGCCCGATTCCCGGGGGCGGCCCAAACATGACGCTCGCCAACTCGGGTCAGATCGCGGTAAGCGTCGACGCTGCCGGCCGGCGCATCCTCACCCATCCTGAGGCCGCGACGATCACCAGGGAAGCCCTAGTCGAGCGCGCGCGGGCGATGGTGCCGGTTCTCAGGGAGCGGGCTCCTCGCTGCGAAGCGGCCCGGCAGCTCCTGCCGGAGACCGTGGAGGACTTCGAGCGGGCGGGCTTCTTCCGCATCTGCCAGCCCAAGCGCTTTGGCGGTTTCGAGATGGGCCTGGACGTCCTCGAAGCCGTCCTCGTCGAAATCGCGCGCGGCTGCGCGTCCTCGGCGTGGACTCTGGGTATCCTGGCCGGGCACGCGTGGTGGGCGGCGCAGTTCCCGGAGGCAGGACAGGAAGAGATCTTCGGCCTGGACGGCGTCGCCCGCCTGCCGACGGGCATCTTCGGCCGCGGCGGCCGCGCCAGACGGGTAGCGGGCGGTTATGAACTCAGCGGCCGGTGGGCTTACCAGTCCGGGTGCGACGCCGCCAACTGGTACGGCTGCGGCGCCCTCCTCGAGGCCGAAGACGGCGGCCAACCACAGGGAATTACGTTCATCGTCAAGGCGTCCGACGGCTACATCGAGGACGACTGGCATGTTCTGGGAATGCGCGGCACGGGAAGCAAGACCGTGGTCGTGGAGCACGCTTTCGTTCCGGAGAGCCGGGCTTTGCTCCTGAGAGACGTCGAAGCAGCGGAAACGCCGGGCTCGAAGGTGCATGCGAACCCCTTGTACAGCATTCCGCTGATGGCCTTCATCTCCGTGGAGGTCACGGGCGCGGCTGTCGGCTGCGCCCTGCAGGCGGCTGAGGCCCTGGACGAACTGGGCCGCACCAAGCCCGTGCGCGCGAGGGGCGGAGGCGGCGGCGAGACGGCCGCCACGCACATGTCGCTTCCCAGCTTCCGCCGCAGGCTTGCGGAGTCGAAGACTCTGGCCGAAGCGGCGAAAACGCTACTCCTCAGCGAAGCGGAGCGGGTGATGGAGCTCGGCCGCGAGACCAAAGCCGCCGGCCGTAAGTTCACGCGCGAGGAGATCGCGGAGATCACCCTGCGCCAAGCCCGGATTATCGACCTCTCCGTGCGGGCCGTCGACGAGGCGTTCGCGGCTGCCGGGACGTCCGCCACGGTCACCGGCCACCCCATCGAGCGCTGCCTGCGCGACGTCCACATGATGAGCACCCACCGCGTCCTGAGCATGGATCAGGCGGCGGAGACCTGGGGATTGGCGCATTACGGCCTCTGAGGCTGGGCCGGCAGCGGCTCGGGCAGGGCAGCGGCGGATTTATTTGACATAATCACATCGCCGCGAAGCAGGGCAACGGCCTTGGTCGCGGCGAGGTCGGCAGCTTCGGGGTCGTGCCAGCGGCAGTCCGACGCCGGGACGACCGTGCAGCGGGAGCGGAGACGGGCGCGCACGAGTCGCAGGTCGAGCTCGAAGTGGGTGAAGACGTGGCGCTGCGGCGGAAGGGAAGTCGGGAGGGGCGCTGCTTCGGGAAAGTTGGACGCAAGCCACTGCCACGCTGCCGCCCTGGTCTCGAACGTAGGGAAGCTCCAGAGGCCGGGCCAGAAGCCTCTTGGCGGCCGGCGCTGCAAAAGCAGCCGGCCGCAACCGTCCGTAAGCACGAGCGCGTAAGCCGTTCGGCGCGGGCGCGGACGGCGATTGGCTCGCGGCGGCAATGTGTCCTGCCGTCCCTCCGCCTTCGCCAGGCAGATTCCCGCCAGCGGACACGCATCACACCGCGGCCGAGACCTCGTGCAGACAGTGGAACCGAGGTCCATGATCGCCTGGGTGTATTCGGCAACCCGCGTTTGCGGCGTGCAAGCCTCTGCGAGTTCCCAGAGACGGCGAGCCCGCGAGCCGGCAGCGCTATCGTCGACGCCAAAGACGCGGGCGAGGACGCGACGGGCGTTGGCGTCGAGGACGGGGTGCCTTTGTGACCGCGACAGCGCCAGGATGGCGCCCGCAGTCGACCGGCCGATGCCCGGCAGCCTGCGCAGGGACTCAATGTCCTCAGGCAGGCCGCCGCCGTATTCCTGGACGACGCGTTGGGCGGCCCGATGAAGGTGAATCGCGCGCGAGTAATATCCGAGGCCGGCCCAGAGGGCGAGGACGTCGTCGATGGAGGCGGCAGCGAGCGCGCCGACGTCCGGGAAGCGCGCAACGAAGCGTTCGAAGTAGGCACGGGCGGTCGACACCT
>DATMBD010000340.1:0-2602 GCA_035559355.1 Dehalococcoidia bacterium | reverse complement strand
GCCCTTCGTCCCGGCCCCGTTTCTTAGGGAGGTGCGAGTTGGCGTTTAAGCCGGTGCCCACCCGCGTCGACTACGTTCAGCTCGAACACGAGGTGCAGGAGTTCTGGGACCGCCACGGCATCCTCGAAAAGTACCTGCGCCGTAACGAGGGCGCGGCGCAGCGCTTCTCCTTCATCGACGGGCCGATAACGGCCAACAACCCCATGGGCGTCCATCACGCCTGGGGCCGCTCCTACAAGGACCTCTACCAGCGCTACAAGACCATGCGCGGCTACCGCCAGCGCTACCAGAACGGCTTCGACTGTCAGGGGCTCTGGATCGAGGTCGAAGTCGAAAAGGAGATGGGTTTCAAGTCCAAAAAGGACATCGAGCGCTACGGCGTCGCGGAGTTCGTGGAGGCGTGCAAGGCGCGCGTCCAGCGCTTCGCGGCGATCATGACCCAGCAGTCGATCCGGTTGGGCTACTGGATGGACTGGGACAACAGCTACTTCACGAACTCGGACGAGAACAACTACACGATCTGGGCGTTCCTGAAGAAGTGCTGGCAGAAGGGCTGGCTCTACAAGGGCAAGGACACCATGCCCTGGTGTCCGCGCTGCGGCACCGGCATCTCTCAGCACGAAATCGTTACGGAAGGCTACCAGGAGCTGACCCATAAGTCCGTGTACCTGAAGTTCCCGATCACGGGACGGCTAGACGGGGACGCGGGCAAACGGGCAGTCGAGCAATCGGGCGATGGGGCTGGCGGGCAGGCGGAGAGCCGGGCCGGCGGGCCGGAGGCCGCGGAGTCGCTGCTGGTCTGGACGACGACGCCCTGGACGCTGCCGGCGAACGTGGCGGCAGCCGTGCATCCCGATCTCACCTACGTCAAGGTCAGGCAGGGAGACGAGTTCTTCTACGTCTCCCAGGGCGCGCTTGCTTCGGCCGTGAGCGGCGACTACGAGGTCGTCGGCGAGGTCAAGGGCAGGGAGCTCGTGGGGCTGACGTATCGAGGTCCCTTCGACGAGCTGCCGGCCCAGGCTGGCGTGGTGCACCGCGTCATCGCCTGGGACGAGGTCAGCGACGCGGAGGGAACCGGCGTCGTTCACATCGCCCCGGGCGCCGGCGCCGAAGACTTCGCGCTTTCGAAGGAGCACGGCCTTGCCGTCATCGCTCCCCTGGACGAGGACGGGACTTACCTCCAAGGCGAGGGCTTCGGCTTCCTCGAAGGGCGCTTCGCCGGCGACGTGGCCGAGGCCGTCTTCGCCAGCCTGCGCGAGAAGGGCCTTCTCTACCGCACGCATGACTACACCCACCGCTACCCGACGTGCTGGCGCTGCGGCTCGGAGCTGGTCTTCAGGCTCGTGGACGAGTGGTTCATCTCCATGGACGAGCTGCGCTTCAAGATCATGGACGTTGCCCGCAAGGCGCGGTGGATTCCGGAATTCGGGCTGGCGCGTGAGCTGGACTGGCTCCGCAACATGCACGACTGGATGATCTCGAAGAAGCGCTACTACGGCCTGGCGCTGCCGATCTATGAATGCGCGGCCTGCGGCAACTTCGAGGTCATCGGCTCCGAAGTCGAGCTCAAGGAGCGCGCCGTCCGCGGCTGGGAGGAGTTCGAGGGGCATAGCCCCCACCGGCCCTGGGTGGACGCGGTCCGGATCGCCTGCCGGAGCTGCGGCGCCGAAGTGGAGCGGATCAAGGACGTCGGCAACCCCTGGCTGGACGCCGGCATCGTCCCCTTTTCGACCTTGAACTACCGCCACGACCCGGCCTACTGGGCGGAATGGTTCCCGGCGGACTGGGTCTCGGAGAGCTTCCCAGGCCAGTTCCGGAACTGGTTCTATGCCCTGCTGGCCATGACCACGGTCATGAATCTGGACACCGACCACGAGGGCGAGCCGCCGTTCCGCACCCTCTTCTCGTATGCGCTTCTCCGGGACGAGAAGGGCGAGGAGATGCACAAGTCGAAGGGCAACGCGATCGAATTCTTCGAAGCGGCGGAGCGCATGGGCGCGGACGTCATGCGCTGGATGTATCTGCGCGCCAACCCGGCCGCCAATCTCAACTTCGGCTGGCACGGCGCCGACGAGATCAAGCGCGGCTTCCTTTCGACGCTCTGGAACACGTACTCGTTCTTCGTCACCTACGCGAACATCGATGGCTGGGAGCCTGCCGGGCGAGCGGGCAGCGGCGCGGACCGTGGAGGCGGATCGCTCAGCGAGTTAGACCGCTGGGTCCTTTCGGAGCTGAACCAGCTGGTCAAGACCTGCACCGAAGCCCTCGACAGCTACGATTCGATGACCGCCTGCCGGCAGATCGAGGAGTTCGTCGACGGGCTATCGAACTGGTACGTGCGCCGCAGCCGCCGCCGCTTCTGGAAGTCCGAGAGCGATTCCGACAAGCAGGCCGCCTATGAGACGTTGTGGACCTGCCTCACAACGCTGACGCGGCTGATGGCGCCTCTGGTCCCCTTCCTGGCGGAGGAGATGTATCAGAACCTGGTGCGGGCGGGAACCGGGAACGGCGCAGGGGCGGCGGAAAGCGTCCACCTCTGCGACTGGCCGGAGGCGCGCCAGGAGCTCATCGACGAGAAGCTGTCGGCGGACGTGCGCCTCGT
>DATMBD010000339.1:0-6228 GCA_035559355.1 Dehalococcoidia bacterium | reverse complement strand
AATGCCCCGCCTGCGGAAGGTTCGGGAATCCGTGAAGCCGGCGGTGACCCGCGGCAGGACGGCGGCTTCCGGCATCACCTGCCGGCAGACATCGTTTATCGCCTCATGCAACTCGGTGCCGGCCGGCGTCGAAGGGCTCTCCGAAGCAAAGGCGACCTCGATTTCGATCTTGGGATCGTCGATGACTGCCTTGAGCTCGTCGATGAAACGCTGCCTCTCATAGCCGGGCACGAGACGGCAGTCGAGGGTCGCGCTGGCCGTCGCTGGGATGACGTTGTGCTTGACGCCGCTCTGGAGGCCGGTGGCGCTGATCGTGTTGCTGAGGAGCGCCCGCAGGGTGCGAAACCGGTCGGCGATCTAGGCGGGCGAAGCTTTGTCGGGGTCGAGGTCGATGTAGCCCTCGGCGTGGGCAGCGCGCAGCGCATCCGCTACTGGCGGCGACAAGAGCCACGGCCGCTGCCAGGTCTGAACGCGATGCATCGCCCGCACCATGCGGTCAAGGACGTTGTCCTCATGGGGGGAGGAACCGTGGCCGGGCTTCCCCGTCGCCCGCAGCGTCAGCCACAAGGGGCTCTTCTCCGCCATGGAGACGCCGAAGAGGGGCCGCTCAGAGCCCAGGTAGTTCTCGGCGCCGTAGCCGCCCTCGTTGATGACGAAATCGCCATCCAGAAGTTCGGGATGGTGCTTGTCCAGCCATTCGACGCCGTAGTCGCTGCCGGCCTCTTCGTCGGCTACGGCCAGGAAGCGCACCGGGCGCCGGAGACGGACGTCGCGACGCTTCAGGGTCAGCACGGTCATGAGCTCGAGGACGGCCATGCCCTTCATGTCGAGGGCGCCGCGGCCCCAGACGTAGCCGTCTTTGACGATGCCCTCCAGCGGCGGCACCGACCATTGGTTCGCCTCCACGGGCACGACGTCGGTGTGGTTCAGGAGAATCAGGGGCTTGCCGCCTCCAGCCGGCAAGTCGGCCACGAGATTCGCCCTTCCCGGGGCGGAAACGAGCGTCCTCGATTCGATGCCTTCCGAAGCCAGGATTTGGGCCAAAAACTCGCAGGCAAGCGCCTCATTGCCGGGCGGGTTGCGGGTATCGACGCGGACGTAGCGGCTGAGGAGATCGACTGCTTCGGCCGCGATCGCGTCCCAGTCAACCTCCGGCAGGCGCGTGCTGGTTCGGGCATCGGCTAGTCCCATGTCGCTCCTGGCCGCGAAGCGCCTTGCCGACGCCACGCGGTTCCAAGTCCGCATACTACAGGCACGGCGACGCGAATGTAAGCCAGATAGCGCGGCCGCTTTAGGACGGGCCCAGGAACTTGATCGAATTGGCATTGATCTAATCGATTGAAACCGTGACAATTGCCGTCTAGCAGCGCAGCCAAACGGGCACGGCCGAAGCGAAGAAGCCTGCCGGCCCGCGTTCGAGGATTGGCGGGACGCCGCTTTCCACATTCGTCGAACGACGGGGACTTGGCGTCAGCCCGAAGCGCGGGCGGCGATTTCAGGCCAAGCCCAATACCGACCAAGCCCCGCCAGCGAAGGAAAGAAGTTGGCCCAGGAACCGCCGGACCTTGCCAACCGTCTCGAGCTTGCCGAAGCGGAAGCCTGGGCAGCACTCGCCGATGTCCGGAGGGAGTTCGCCCCCATTGGCGTAGAGCGAATCGGCGGGGCCGTCATCCTCGTCGACCGGCGCAGCGAGCAGCCGCTCAACCGCGTCTACGGCCTCGGTCTCTCCAAGCCGGCCTCGGCGGTCATGCTCGAAGAGATCATGGCCGTTTACCGCACGGCCGGCGTCGAGCGCTTCACGGTCCACCTCAGCCCCACGGCGCGGCCTCCGGCTCTGCCTCGCTGGCTGGAGCAGCGCGGTTTCAACCTCGAGCGCCGGGTGCCGAAGCTCTACCGCTCGACGCTCGAACCGCCGGCCACGGACCCTCACGTGCGCATCCGGCCAGCCTTGGCTGAAGAGATGGAAAGCTTCTCCCGTATCCGCGCCGAGGCCATCGACCGCTCGCTGGAATGGGCGTCGTTGGCAGCAATCTGCATCGGCCAACCGGGTTGGCATCACTACTTCGCCCTCGATGGCGACAGGCCCGTGGGCACGGGCGCCATGTACGTGCGCGACGGCGTCGCCTGGCTCAGCCACGGCACCACCTTGCCCTCGCACCAGCGCCGCGGCATCCACGCCGCCATGATCGCCCACAGGCTTCATGAGGCGGCTCGCCTCGGCTGCGAGTGGGCGACTGCCAATCCGATTACCGAGGCCGCCCAGGAGTCAGAGGGCATGTTCCGGAACCTCGTGCGCAACGGCTTCGAGCTGCTGTATTTGCGCGCGGCCTACGTGTACGAGGAGACTGAAGCGTCCTCGGCCTGACCTGACGGCATCGCGGTCAGTGGCCGTGCTCGTACCGGCCCGCATAGCCGAGGGCGGACAGCAGCTCGTCCTCGCGCTCCTGCATGCGGGCTGCCTCCATCTCGCCCGCTTCGTGGTCGTACCCGAGGAGGTGGAGGAGGCCGTGCGTCAGCAGGTGCGCGACCTCGCCGGCGACGGGCCTGCCGGCGGCCGCGGCCCGCGCCTCGGCTACGGGAAGGCAGACGACGACCTCGCCCAGCGACGGCGGCGCGCCCTCCGGCGACACGAAGGCCGCTGCCACGTCCGCTTCCGCGAACGACAGCACGTCCGTCTCCTCGTGCCGGCCTCGATAGAGGCGGTTCAGCTCCCGCACGGTCTCCGCGCCGGCAAGCACCACCTCCACCTCCACCCCTGGCGCCACGCCTTCGGCGTCCAGGACGTGCCGCGCGATTCTCCGCAGCTCGCCCGCCGTTATCCGGCCCAAGCAGCCGGGGAAGATGCGGATCGGCACTCTGCGCGGCATGAGGAGCCTAAGCCGATGCCGCCGCCTATTGGCTGAAGACGGCCGCGGCGTCGCGGGCGGCATCGAGCAGCGGCGATGGCACGATGCCGACGAAGAGGATGCCGGCCACCGCCACCGTTAGCGCCAGCTTCAGCGCCACAGTCGTCGGCACCGATTCCGGCGCCGTCGGTTCCGCCGTGAACATGAGGCCCGCCACCCGGATGTAATAGAACGCCGAGACGACGCTGTTCAGGACGCCGAAGACGACCAGCCAGACGAGGTCGCTTTCGACGGCGGCGTTGAAGATGTAGAGCTTGGCCACGAACCCCGCCGTCGGCGGGATGCCCGTGAGCGAAACGAGGGCAAGCGCCAGGCCGAGAGCCAGGGCCGGAGAGCGCCGGAACAGGCCGGCGTAGTCAGCGATCTCGTCGCTGCCCGTTCGGGCCGAGATCGCGATGACGACGATGAACGCGCCCAGGTTCGTGAGGGCGTAGGCGCCCATGTAGAAAAGGACGCTGCTCGCCCCTTGGCTGAGGCCGCCGGCTGCGGACACGGCCGCCAGGCCGACCATGATGTAGCCTGCCTGCGCGATGGAGCTGTAGCCCAACAGGCGCTTGATGTTGCTCTGCACCAGCGCCAGGACGTTGCCCGCCGTCATCGAGACCGCGGCGAGAATGGCGAAAACGTCCGCCCAGCTCTCGCTGATCACCTGGTCCGCCAAGCCCTCGTAGAAAATGCGCATCGCAACCGCGAAGCCCGCCGCCTTGCTGGCGACGCTGAGGAACGCGCCTACCGGCGCCGCCGAACCTTGATACACGTCCGGGACCCACATTTGGAACGGCACGACGGCCATCTTGAATCCGAGCCCGGCGATGAGCATGACGCTTGCCAGCAGCAGCCCGGCCCGCATTTCGTCGCCGCGCTCCGCCACCACGGAAGCAATGCTGATCTCGCCCTCGGGAGCCACCAGGCGCGTGGTGCCGGTCAGGCCGAAGAGGTAGGCCATGCCGTAGAGGATGACCGCCGAAGCAACGGCGCCCATCAGCAGGTACTTCACGCCCGCTTCCGTGGCGCGGTCGTCCCGCTGCAGGGCGGCCATGATGTACTGCGAAATCGAGGTCACCTCCAACGCGACGAAGATGAGGATCAGGTCCCGGCTGCTCGCCAAGAGCTGCATCGCGGCGGACGCGAACAGGACCAGAGCATAGAACTCGCCCTCGTGTGCGCCGAACCGCCGGCCGTAGTCCTGCGACGCGAGCACCACCGCCGCCGATATCCCGGCGAAGAGGAAGTAGAAAAAGAGGCTGAAGTCGTCCAGAACGACGGAGTTCGCGAACGAATAAGCCGCCTCGTCTCGCGTAAGCAGCGACAGCGCCCACGCCGCCGACAGCGACGGCCCGACGAGCGCGAAGGCGAGCAACGCCTTGCCCCGTGCCCGAGGCAGGACCCTACCCTGAGGCAGGAAATCCCAGATGAGCAGCAGGGCGCCGACGCCCGCCATGGCGAGCACCGGTCCGATGCGGTCGAGGTCGTCCAGCATCCTTTACCCTGCCCCCAGGCTGCGCCTGACGCCGTGCTCCAGGACGTCGACTATCGTCGCGGGGTATATTCCCACCCCGATGATCACGCCAACCAGTGCAGCCATGCTCACCTGCTCCCACCACGAGGTCGCATCGGGGAGGCGGGCCCACCGCTCGTTCCGCGGCCCGAAGAGGATGCGCTGCGCCGTCCAAAGGATATAACCGGCCGAGAGCAGGATGCCGGTGACCGCCAGGATCGTGGGCGCTTCGAAGCGCTCTACGCTGCCCAAGAAAACGAGCAGCTCGGCGACGAAGCCGGACATCGCCGGCAGCCCCAATGACGCGAGGCCGGCGATCAGGAACACCGTCGCCGCGATGGGCATGACGTGCGCCAAGCCGGAGAGGTCGGATATCTGGCGAGTGTGGGCGCGGTCATAGATCAGGCCCACCATGACGAAGAGGAGGGCCGTAATCGTCCCGTGGGTGAACATCTGCAGAGACGCGCCCGTCAGGCCCACTTCGCCCAGGGCGGCGACGCCCAGGAGCACGTAGCCCATGTGGCTGACGCTGGAGTAGGCGACCAGGCGCTTTAGGTCCTGCTGGCGCATGGTCAGCACCGCCCCGTAGAGGACGCTGGCCGCCGCCAGCGCCGCCAGATAGACGTCGTACTTGTCGAACTGCTCCGGCAGAATGCCGACGAGGATGCGGATCAGCCCGTAGCCGCCCATCTTCAACAGTACGCCCGCCAGGATCACGCTTACGGCCGTCGGCGCGTCGGTATGGGCGTCCGGCAGCCACGTGTGGAGCGGGATCACGGGCAGCTTCACGGCGAAAGCGGCCAGGATCAGGAAGAAGACCGCGTTGAGGGAGATGGCTGCTCCGCTCAGGTCCGCGCGCGCCAGCTCTTCCATGTCGAAAGTCCCGGCCGCGAAGCCGAGCACGAGGAAGCCCACCAGCATCAGGGCGCTGCCGGCGAAGGTGTAGAGCAGGAACTTCATCGCCGAGTACTCTTTACGGCCCGTCCCCCAGATCGAGATCAGGAAGAACATGGGCACGAGCTCCAGCTCCCAGAAGAGGAAGAAGAGGACCAAGTCCTGGGCCGCGAACACGCCCAGCACGGCCGTCTCCAACAGCATCAGCCAGCCGAAGTACTCCCGCGGCCGCAACTCGACGTTCCACGAAACGAAGGCCGCGATCACGAAGAGGAAGGCCGTGAGGAGCACGAGCGTGGCGCTCAAGCCATCGACGCCGACGAAGTATTGGACGTCAAAGCCAACGCCTTCGATCCAGGCCCGCCGCTCCACGAACTGGAGGCCCCCGTCCAGCTGATCGAAGTCGACGTACATGAGCAGCGCCAGGACGAGGCCGATGAGCGCCGCGCCTGCAGCCACCCACTTCGCGTAGCTCTCCTGACTCCGCGGCAGGAGGAAGAGGACGAGAGCCGTGGCGGCCGGCAGGAAGATGAGGAGGCTCAGCAAGCCCTGATCCTTTCCGTCCGGCCCAACCGGCGTAGCCTCACCCGCACATCGCTCGCCGAACTTCGCTCGTGGTTCTGATTCATAGCGGGCTCAGCACCAGCACCAGAATCGCGGTGAACACCAGGCCGCTGAAGGCGACCGCGCCGTAGGTCTGAAACTGGCCGCTCTGGACGTAGCGCAGGACCCCTGCGGCCGTCCGCGCCCCCCTCCCGACGCCGTTGACAGCCCCATCGACGACGAGGCTGTCGAAGGCAGAAAGGAAGCCGCCTAGGACGCGGTAGAAAAGGAAACCGACGATGACCTGCTCGTACAGGTAGTCGGCGTAGTACTTGTTCTCGAGGAGGCGATGCGCCGGCCGAAAAAGCCGCGCCAGCGTGGCCGACG
>DATMBD010000338.1:0-6086 GCA_035559355.1 Dehalococcoidia bacterium | reverse complement strand
GGTCCCTCCTTGCCTATTTATGGTCTCGAAGCGTTTAGCGGGGAAGCAGTCCGGGCCTGGACACCACGCGAGGAGGTCCGGCGAGACTGCTCGTCGGCCGCAGTATACGTCGGGCTTCGCTGGCGCGGCCTCGGCATCGGCCCTAAGATTGAGACGTGGCCCGCCGAGACGCCGAAACGCTCGCGCTCATCGCCCTCTCCGTTCCCGAATACGAACAGATCGTCGCTCGCCTCGATCGGGAGCCGAACGACGTCGAGTTGGGCATGTTCGGGGCAATGTGGAGCGAGCACTGCGGCTACAAGAACAGCAAGCCGCTCCTGCGCCTGTTCCCCAGCACCGGCCCCCATGTCCTGACCACTCGCGGCGGCGAGAACGCCGGGGCGGTCGACATCGGCGGCGGCTACTGCGCCGTCTTCAAGATCGAGTCGCACAATCACCCTTCGGCCGTGGAGCCGTACCAGGGCGCGGCGACGGGCGTCGGCGGCATCGTACGCGACATCTTCGCCATGGGCGCCCGCCCGATCGCGATCCTGGACTCGCTGCGTTTCGGGCCGCTGACCGCGGGCAAGCACGGCCAGGGCGCCAAGCGCGAAGAGCAGGCGGCCCGCAACCGCGCCCTGTTCAGGGGAGTCGTGGGCGGCATCGGCGGCTACGGCAACTGCCTGGGCGTCCCCACCGTCGGCGGCGAGGTTTCGTTCTCCGAGTCCTACAACGGCAACCCCCTCGTCAACGCCATGTGCGTCGGCATAGCGCGCAGCGACAAGCTCCTGCGGGCCGTGGCCGCGGGCGCCGGCAACCCCATCATCCTCGTCGGCGCCGACACCGGCCGGGATGGCATCGGCGGCGCCAACGTCCTCGCCTCGCGCACGTTCGAGGAGGGCTCCGAAGAGCTGCGGCCGACGGTGCAGGTGGGGAACCCCTTCCTCGAGAAGCTGCTCATGGAGGCGTGTGTCGAGCTGGCGGAGGAGCACGGCGACTGGGTCATCGGGCTGCAGGACCTCGGTGCCGCCGGCCTGACGAGCTCGCTGGTGGAATGCGCGGCCCGGGGCGGCGCCGGCGTCGACGTCGACGTGGCCCTGGTCCCCCGGCGCGAGACCGGCATGACCGCCGCCGAAGTCATGCTCAGTGAGTCCCAGGAGCGGATGCTGGTCATCGCGAAGAAGGAGCATGAGGCGGACGTCCTGCGTCATTTCCGGCGCTGGGAGGTGCACGCCGACGTCATCGGCCGCGTCACGGACGACGGCATCGTCCGCATCAGGGACGGAGGCGAGGTCTGCGCCACGGTGCCCGCGAAGCTGTTCACGGACGCGCCGGAGTACAGACGCCAGGGCGTCAAGCCCGCCGGCTTGGACGAGCTCCAGACGTACGATCTGGCATTCCTGCCCGACATCCTCGCCTGGGAGGCCGGCCCCGCCGACGCCAACGCTGCCCTCCTGCAGCTGCTGGCCTCGCCTGAGATCACGTCGAAGCGCTGGATTTGGCGCCAGTACGACCACCAGGTGCTGACCAACACCGTCGTCGGGCCCGGATCGGACGCGGCCGTGCTGCGGATCAAGGAGGCGGCGCCCCGGGCTATCGCCGTTGCCACTGACGGCGACGGCGTCAAGACGTACCTGGACCCCTTCGCCGGGGGAGCCCTGGCCGTGGCCGAGGCCTGCCGCAACGTCGCCTGTTCGGGCGCCCGCCCGGTCGCCGTGACGGACTGCTTGAACTTCGGCAACCCGGAACGCCTGGATGTCTACTTTCAGCTGGAGGAGTGCGTGCGCGGCATGGCGGCGGCGTGCGAGACGCTGGGCGTGCCGGTGGTCTCCGGAAACGTCTCCCTCTACAACGAGTCCGATGGCGTCGCCATCTACCCCACGCCGATCGTCGGCGCCCTGGGCGTTCTCGACGACGCCCGCCGCGCCGTCCAGTCGGGCTTCCTCGCCGCCGGCGACGTCGTTTACCTCATCGGCGCGGCGGCGGAGAAACGGGAGGGGGATGACGTGCTGGTCGGCGAGGCCGTGGAACTGGCCGGCAGCGAGTACTTGCGCCAGTTCCACGGACTTGTAGCCGGCTCGCCGCGGATCGATTTGGCCCTGGAGGCCCGCGTGCAGCGAGTGCTCGTGGAGGCGGCGTCCGCGGGCCTGCTGCGCTCCGCGCACGACTGCTCGCACGGCGGCCTGATGGTCGCCCTGGCGGAGGCGTGTCTCGCGCACGGAGTGGGCTTTGCTTCCGAAAAGGTACGGGTGCGCGGCAGACGCGACGCGGCCCTGTTCGGGGAGCGAGCTTCGCGCGTCGTGGTTTCGGTGGAGCCGGGGAGAGTGGCCGAATTGGAGGCGCTGATGGCCCGCATCGACGTGCCCTACGTACGCCTAGGCGTCACCGGCGGCGAGCGCCTGCGCTTCGGCGCGAGCGTGGACCTTTCCCTGGGCGAGATGCGGGAGGCCTACGAGGGGGGCCTGGCCGAAGCGCTGCGCCAGCCGTGAGGGCCGGCGCCGGGCAGGCGTGCGGGGCCGCTTGACAATCTGGCGCACAGGTGTTCTACTGTTGGTCGGTCTGCGGGAAAGCATGAAGCGGCCGTTCCCCAGTCTTGTTGACATATTGCTGGGCACGCATGTTCGATAGAGAAACGCAACGTGTGGTTTCGGGAAGTGAGGAAATTTGTGTCTCTAATCTTGCAGAAACGTATTGATCCGGCAGGCGCGCCGAACCAAAATCCCTGCCGTTCGGCTCCCGTTGCCTTGCCCCGTCGTCCCCCATCCTATGGGGGACAAGGCAGCGGGGGTCGCAGCATTTAGAAACCGAAGTCCCGGAGGCCTCCGGAGAGGCCGAACTCGCGGGAGCGAACACAGGAGACGATCTGGCATGAGAGTGGTGTTCTTGGACAACGTCGAGGGAGTAGCGCAGGCCGGCGAGATCAAGAACGTGGCCGACGGCTACGCGCGCAACTTCCTCCTGCCGAGGAAGCTGGCTGCCGCGGCGACGGCTGCCACGGTGCAGCAGGCCGAGGCGCGAGCGAAAGCGCTGGCCCGCGAGCAGGAGAAGCGCGATGAGGCCGCCCGCGCCACGGTGGCCCGCCTTTCCGCCGCGCCGATCGTGATCACGGCCCGCGCCGGCGAGCAGGGCAAGCTCTTCGGCTCCGTGACCGCTTCCGACATCGCTGAAGCGATCGCGGCGGCGAGCGGCGCCGCCGTCGAGCACCGTCAGGTGGGGCTGGAAGCGCCGATCAAGGAGATCGGCACCTACCAGGTGCCGGTGACCCTCACGCGCAACGTTCGCGCGGAGGTGACGGTGGAGGTCAGGCCAGAAGGCGAATAGTCGCGCCGAGCGGACGCCGCCCTTCCAAAAGCGCTTCCAAAAGCAGACCGACGACCAGTAAGCGAGGACAGAGGCAACCCCGCCGCCCATGTTCGAACAGCTGCCGCCCCACGATATCCAGGCCGAAGAAGCTGTCGTTGCGTCCCTCATGGTCGATGAGGAGGCCGTCTACAAAGTCGCTCCCATCCTCAAGCCTCAGGACTTCTTCCGCGAGAGCAACGGCTGGACCTACGAAGCCTGCCTGGCCCTCTGGGAGCGCAACGAAACAATCAACCAGGTCACCGTCGCCCACGAACTCGACCGCCGCGGCAGGCTGGAAGAGGTGGGCGGGCTCACCTTCCTGAGCGAGCTCGTCCTTAACCTCCCCACACCGATCGGCGTCGAGCACTACGCGCAAATCGTCAAGCGTGACGCCACCTACCGGCAGATGATCGAGGCGGCGACGCGCATCGCCCAGATCGCCTATCAGGGCGGGCCGGACCTGGACGCCGCCCTGTCGCGGGCAGAATCGGTCATCTACGCCCTCCGCTCCGGCGAGCGTGTCCGCGATTTCGTCCACATCAGCGAGTTTCTCGACCCCTATCTCAACCCGCCGGACGCGGATACCGTCGCTCCTTTCGGCGGCAACGTTCGCACCGGCCTCAGCCAGCTCGACCTCCTCCTCGGTGGCCTCAACCCCTCGGACTTGATCATCGTCGCGGCCCGTACGGGCGTCGGCAAGACGAGCCTGATGCTGAACTTCGCCCGCAACGCGGCCGTGGGCCAGGGCGCCAAAGTCGCCATCTTTTCGCTGGAAATGGCCGGCGAGCAGCTGGCCCAGCGGCTGCTGGCGGCCGAGGCGCGCGTCGACTCCGCCCGACTCCGCCTCGGCATGCACAACGAGGTGGAGGAGAGCCGGATCATGCATGCCCACGGCATCCTCTCCAGCGCAGACATCTACGTCGACGACAGCGCGGCTTTGCAGATTCCGGAATTGCGCGCCAAGACGATCCGGCTCAAGCGCGATCACGGCCTCGACTTGATCATCGTCGACTACTTGCAGCTGATCCATGGCAACCGCAGCGATAACCGCGTCCAGGAGATCAGCTACATCACCCGCTCCCTCAAGGAGCTGGCGCGGGAGCTCGACGTGCCGATCGTTGCGGGGTCGCAGCTGTCCCGAGCCCCGGAGCAGCGCCAGCCGCACATCCCGATGCTCAGCGACCTGCGCGAGAGCGGCTCCATCGAGCAGGACGCCGACGTGGTCATCTTCATCTACCGCGAGGAGATGTACATTCGCAGGGAAGAGTGGGAGGCGCTGCACCCGGACCGGCAGGCGGAGCCGTACCCGCAGGGAAAGGCGCAAATCATCGTCGCCAAGCACCGCAACGGTCCCACCGGCGTGGTGGAGGTCCGCTTCCGTGACAGCATCTCCAAATTCGAGGACTTCGACCTGCCCTCCGGGGAGCCGCCTCTGCGATGAGGAGCGAGGGCGCTGCCGGTCCGACCCCCGGCGCGGACACAGCGTGCGCGGCGAGGCTGCGCCCGTCAGCTCCCCGTTTCGGCGGTTTCCCGGCCTCGGCGCTGGCGACTGCCGTGCCCAACGCCTTCTTCTCCGAGCTGCTGCCTTTGATCGAGGACCCGGTGGAGCTGAAGGTGACGCTCTACGTGATCTACGCCCTCGGCAGGCGCAAAGGCTACCCGCGCTTTGTCACGGAAAACGAGCTCGCGGCCGAAGCGCCGCTGGCGGCGTCCCTCGCGGACGGGGATGAAGAAGAGACCCTCCTGGCCCGTCTGCGCCGGGGACTCGACCTGGCCGTCGAGCGCGGAAGCCTCCTGCGGGCTGAGGTTGAGCACGAAGGCCGCTGCGAGCGGCTCTACTTCCTGAACTCGCCGGCGGGACGCAGGGCTTGCGAGCAGGTGAGGGATGGACGGCTGCCGCTTGGAAGGCCAGTAGGCCCGCCAAAAAGGCCGCCGGCGCCGCGTCGCGAGAACGTCTTCGAGCTGTACGAGGCGAATATCGGCCCCTTGACGCCTCTCGTCGCCGAGGCGCTGAGGGAGGCGGAACAACTTTATCCCTACGAATGGCTGGCGGAGGCGCTGCGGGAGGCGGCGCTGCTGAACAAGCGCTCCTGGCGCTACGCGTCCCGCATTTTGCAAAGGTGGGCAACGGAAGGACGGACCCGTGAAGAGGCTGGACGAGATCCTGGCGAAGGTAACAGCGCCCGAGCGCAGCTCCTCCGGAGGTACCGACAGCGCGGCGGCGCCGGCGGGCCCCCAAGCCGATGAGGGCGAGACCTGCCCTCTCTGCGGCGGGGCCGGTTTCCTCCGCCGTGATCTGCCGCTGGACCACCCCGAGTTCGGCAAAGCATTGCCTTGCCGATGCGTGCAGTCGGAGACGGCGGAAGCCCGCTTGGCGCGCCTGCAACGCTACAGCTCTCTCGGCCCCCTCACCCGCCTGACCTTCGCCAACCTCATCGAGCACGGGCGGAGCGCAAACCCGCGCGACCGGGAACTCTTCCGCGGCCTCGTGCGGGACGCTCGCAGCTTCGCGGAGGCGCCGGAGGGGTGGCTCCTCATCCACGGACCGTCCGGAGCCGGCAAGACCCACGTGGCGGCGGCGATAGCAAACCGATGCCTTGAGCTCGGCCGGCCGGCGCTGTTCGTGGTGGTGCCGGACCTCCTGGACCACCTGCGCGCCGCCTACAAGCCGGGCAGCGACCTCGGCTACGACACCCTCCTGGAACAGGTGCGCGTCGCGCCCGTGCTGATCCTGGACGACCTGGGCACCCAGAACGCCACGCCCT
>DATMBD010000337.1:0-2010 GCA_035559355.1 Dehalococcoidia bacterium | reverse complement strand
CGGTTTCAATCCTTGGGCCCTCGAAGTGGCGCTCGAGCTCGGCGCCAAGGTCGTCTGGTTCCCGACGGTCTCATCTCAGCGCCACATCGAGCGGCATCCGGGCAGCCTCTTCGGGAACCTCACGTCCCGCGACCTCAGGATGGCCACGCCCGTTCAGGTGCTGGACGAATGGGGGAAGGTGGTGCCCGAGGCCATCGAATGCCTCGAGTTGATCGCAAAATACGACGCCGTCCTCGCCACAGGGCACATGGCGGCCGAACACACCCTCGCCGTGCTGCCCGTCGCCCGGGAGCGAGGGGTGGAACGGATCGTTATCACCCATCCAACGCTCTTCGTTGACGCCAACTCGGGGCAGCGGACGGCAATGATCAACCAAGGGGCGTTTTTGGAGCATGAGGTCGGACTCTACAAGTCCGGGCGGCCAACCGCCCGTTTCGAAACCAGCGAGCTCATCGCCCTCATCAAGGAGCATGGCGCCGAGCACACGATTCTCAGCTCCGATCTGGGGCAGGCAAACTCGACCCACCCTGTGGACGGGCTACAATCGACGGCCATGGCGCTCCTCGAGGCCGGCATATCGGATGCCGACGTGGAGAGACTATTCGTGACCAATGCTTCGCAATTGCTCGGTTACAGGTAATAGGACCCGGAGGAGGGAAGATGCCAACCGCACGCGCCGAAAACCTTCACTTCTACAAACTGGAGCCGCTGAAAGAGCCAGGGGGCGCAAGCACCTGGTACGGGCGCGCCCAAAACCTGCTCGTCGCCTACTCGAAAGTTGAGCCCGGCAACGAGCTGCCCATGCCCAATTCGGAGAACGAATACTTCGTCGTCCTCATCGAAGGGGCCGTCGACATCTCCTCCGAGCAGGGAAGCGCCTCGGTCACGGGCCCCGCGCAAGTGATCGTTCCTCCGGGCAAGAGCTCGATAAAGGCGGCGACGGCGGGCACGCTCGTGCGCGTCTTCGCGCCGCCGCCTGCGGACTTGGTTGCGAAGGCGGTCAACAACGCCTCCTACGAGAAGCCCCACCCCAACGTCGGGCCGCTGGTCCTCTGGCCTATGCCACGCGACGGCTACAAGCTGCGGGTCTACGAGTTCGCGAAGATGACGGGAGACTCCCGGCGCATCTTCCGAAGCCGAAACATCATGATCAACTGGGGGGGCAACTACGTCGGACCGCGCGACGTAACGCGCCTCAGCCCTCACAAGCATGACGATTTCGAGCAGGTCTCGCTCTGCATCGCCGGCAAGTACGTGCACCACGTACGCTACCCCTGGGAGTCCGACTCCACGACTTGGATGGAAGACGACCACATCGAAATCGACACGCCCTCGATTACGATCATGCCGCCGCCGGCGCTCCACACGAGCGTGGCAATGGCCGAGAAGAACGCCCTCATCGATATCTTTGCCCCGCCTCGCATGGACTTCAGCCTCGGCGACATGGTCTACGGCGAGAACGCCGCGGCATACCCGATTCCGGAGGGCGGCGGCGTCACCATGCGCAGCGGCGAGAATTGCCAGATCGAGGGCGTGTGGCGCTCCATGTGCGACGACCAGCGGGAAGTCACCGTCCTCAAGGGGGATCTCTTCCCGTCCTGCCCGACGCACGGGACCGTCGAATACAAGCTGGTGCGACCTGCATAGATGAAATAGCGAACGTCGCAAAAACGCGCGCGGCCGGACCGCCCGGAGGTCGCCACCCTGGTGCGCCGCCTCTTTGTCACGGATCACGCGCAAGCGGCCAAAGTTGCGGCGGCCTTCGGCGCGCCTCCGGCTGCGGCGTGCGGGTCACGCCCCTCTGCGCGCCCATCCGGCGGATGATGATCCTGCAGGGGCCGTGGCGGCCCCTGGCGGACTGAGGGGGAGGCATGGGCAGGAGGCTGGCCAGGCTCGGCGCCCTGGAGCGGCGCGAGGCGGCGCGGGCGGCCCGTGACGGAGGGGTGCGGCAGGTGCTGGTGCTGGCGCCGGCCCGCGGTCCACGAGCGCCGTGTCCTGAGCACACGGGCT
>DATMBD010000336.1:0-4650 GCA_035559355.1 Dehalococcoidia bacterium | reverse complement strand
GTTGAACACCGTATCCAGGTAAAGGTCGCGATCGATGGTCATCATCCAGGCTTGCCGGAGCCTCTCGTCGAGGAACGGGGAGTCGGGTGCTACTCCGAAACCGGGCCTCTGGATACGAGTGCTGAAATAGGTCTCCATGAGCTCCAACTGTGGCAGATCGCGTTTGGTGGGCAGCACGTCTTCGGCCCTGACGCCCACGCCGAGATGGATGGCTCCAGCTCGGAACTGCGCCAGGAATGACGCGTACTCGGTCACCGTGGGCCAGTTGATCTCGTCTATGTACGGAATGTCCTGATTGGCGTCTTTGAAGCCTGGGTTGCGCTTGTAACGATAACCGATGCCGAACTGGTATTCGGTGATGTACCAAGGACCAGATCCCGCAGCCGTCCGCGCCAGGTTCAGGACGTTCTGATCGAGCGCTTCCTTGGGCACGATGAACATCGAACCGGGTGTGCCGCGAGCGAGCAGCGCCGTGATCGCTGCGTTCGGTTCGTTCAATTTGATGACTACAGTCCGGGTATCTGTCGCCGTTACGGAGACGATCGGGGCGTTCGGGTTGATTTCGTTGGCGAACTCAGCGCGCTGGTTGCTGATGCTCTTGTGCCTCTGGAACGTGGCGACGACGTCCTGGGCGTCCACAGGCCGACCATTGACGGGCGCGACCGGCGCGAAGCGCGCGTTGGGGTTGACCTTCGCGGTTATCGTGAGCCGGTCGGGCGAGAACTCCCATGATTCGACGACATCGCCCTCGATCTCGCCGGAGGTGTACTTCATGTGGCCGTCTTTGATCAGCCAGAGCCCGCCGTACGTGTCCTGGGCCGTGAAATTGCCCGGAAAGAGATGCGGCTCGAGCGTGTTGGGTTCGCTGATCGTGCGGTTGACGAGGACGCCACCGCGCTTTACGTCCTTGGTCTCGTCTCGCGGCGGGGTTACCAGTCCGGAGGCGTCTCTCGCTTCATCTCCCTCATTGCTGCCACCGCAAGCAGCGAGCAATCCCGCTGCCCCCGCGACGGCGCCTGTAAGGGCCAGCGCCCTTCGCCTGCTCAGCCTCCTCGCGGTTAGCGATTTCCAGTAGTCGCCTTTCATGACTCCCCTCCGCGTCGATTCGGCGGGAGTGTATGACGGCCCTGCCGATAAGTAAAATCGATTTTAAGGATGATAGGTATGCTGGCTGAGAATGGTTCCCGCCCGCTTCAGCCCCTCTCAGAATGCCGGCGACAAGGCCCTTCGAAGCCAGGACATTATGGAGTTAGGCGGGGCGCCACGATTGAGAGGACGTTTCTAGGAGCACCTGAACACGTTTAGTCGCCCTTTTGGCCTTCGATATCGGGCCAGTGCTTTACCGTCTCTGGGCCGATGAGCCTTTGGTAACGCGCGCCATCACTTTCGCCCAGGATTTGCACCCACTTGAGTCCGTTCCCGTCCGGATTGGAAAACGCGAACCACTGTATGGGCGTATTCGAGCCGGGGACGACAGCCACGCCGAGACCATTCACGGCAGGCGGACCGTCTAACATCACGGCCTGAGGAACTCGGAAAAAGAGATAGTATTTTCCGCCGTCACCAGCCGGCAAGCGCGAGTCGCGAGAGGCGAACTCTAGCGTGGATGGCCCGCCTGCATAGAACTGCGTGAGCCACCGCTTCATCGTCTCGACTGGTCGGGGGGTTAGCTCGCCGATGTCCTGAAAAACAGTAGGCAGTCTTTGAGACGAGGACGAACATTCGGGAGGAAGCGAACGATATCGACTGCAGAAGTCGTCGCCTGCGCTCACTGCCAGCTGCAACAAAGTACTGACGTCGCCCTGCTCAGCCGCGGTGATCACGGCGCGAAGGCTGGCATTTCCAATCAATTCGTTTCGAGCATCTTCTATGGGCATTGCCTCGCTTTCGTCCGGGCGGGGCACCTTTTCTCGAGGAGGAAGCCCGGGCCCCGCTCGTTGATTGTTGCCGGCCCGTCCCCAAGTCGTACCCAAAACAAGGCTGCCTGCTGCAAGAAGAATGAGGACCCCTATCGCAAGCGCAATAGCCACGCTGCCCTTGGCTGGAAATCCCATGGACATCATGTTGAATTTGCTCCGGGAGGAAGGCAAGGTCAGGCCCCATGGCTTTGTCGTTAGCAGCCCGTAGCCGCTAGACTACGCCCCATGGAGACCGCCGCAGCCCTCGCCGAGGCAGTGCGCGCCTGGACCATTTCCCCGGTCCAGGCCGTCGAGGGGTGTCTGGCGCGTATCGATGCCCTCGATTCCAAGCTGCAGGCCTGGGTCGAGGTCGACCGCGAAGGGGCGCTGCGGCAGGCGCGGGCGCTGGCCGAGCGCGTCGCCCGCGGCGAGGACCCCGGCCCGCTCGCCGGCGTCCCTGTCGGCATCAAGGACATCGTCGACGTTGCCGGTTTGCCCACGCGGCTCGGCGCCGGACGCTTCGCCCACTACACGCCCGAAACCGATGCCGCCTGCGTGGCGCGCCTTCGCCGCGCCGGGGCCGTCATCGTCGGCAAGACCCACACGACCGAGTTCGCCTATCTGGACCCCGCACCGACGCGCAATCCCTGGAACCTGGAGCACACCCCGGGCGGCTCCTCCAGCGGCTCGGCGGCGGCGGTCGGAGCCGGGATGCTCCCCCTGGCCATCGGTTCTCAGACCGTGGGCTCCGTCCTTCGCCCCGCCGCCTACTGCGGCATCGTCGGCTTCAAGCCGACCTTCGGCCGCATCAGCTACGCCGGCACCGCCTCACTCGCTCCCAGCTTCGACCACATCGGCGTCCTCTGCACCTGCGTCGCCGACGCTGCTTTGGCCTTGAACGCGCTCGCCGGCCACGATCCGGCCGACCCGTACTCCCTGGAAGCTCCACCCGAAGACTACGGGCTCGCGCTCGTGTCTCCGAAGCCGCCGCGCCTAGGCCTCGTCCGCAGCTACTACCGGGCCCAGGCCAGCGAAGCGATCTTTCGCCATCTTGAGGACGTGGCGGAGCTTCTGGCGAAAGCCGGCGCCCGCGTGGAAGAAGCCGAGATGCCTGTCGATGCCGCCGCTTTCCGGGAGGCCGGGGAGCCCATCATGCGCTACGAAGCGGCAGCAGTGCACGCCCAGCGTTTCAAAGAGCATCGGGACGACTACCGTCCCGGTATCCGCAGCCTCGTCGAAGCGGGGCAGGCGACGAGCGAGGCCGACTACCGGCGAGCGCTGATCCGCATCCGCGAGCTGCGCGAAGAGACGCTGCAGCGTCTGGAGGGCTTCGACGCTTTTCTCTTCCCTGTCGCCCCGGCGACGGCGCCCCCTAGCCTGGAGACGACAGGCCAGGGCATCTTCTGCGCCCCGGCCAGCTTCGCAGGCCTTCCCGCCATTTCCCTCCCCAGCGGCCTGGATGAATACGGTCTTCCCCTGGCCGTGCAGCTGATGGCCGGGCATCTCCAGGAGGCCCGACTCTTCGGCGCTGCGGCCTGGGTGGAAAGCGTGCTGGATTTCCGGGCAAGACCTTCCCTCGCCTAGGCCGAGCCGTGGAGAAGCCGGACGCCATCGTCTTCGACTTCGACCTGACGCTCGCAGACTCCTCGGAGGGCTTCGTCGCCAGCCACGGCTTCGCGGCCCGACAGGTTGGGCTGCCGCCGCCGGACGCGGCCGCCATCCTCCGCACCATCGGCACGCCGCTCGTCAAGGCAGTGCCGATGCTCTACGGCGAAGCCGTCCAGCCGCTCGCGGAGGAGTACATCCGCATCTACCAATCCCACGCCGACGAGGTGATGACCGGCCTGACGCGCATGCTGCCTGGGGCCGCGGAAGCGGTGCGCTGCCTCCACCACGCGGGGGTGCGGATGGCCATCGTCAGCCAGAAGCTCCGCTACCGCGTCGTCGACGTGCTGCAGCGGGAGGGCCTGTTGGAATGCTTCGAAGCCGTCCTCGGCGGCGAGGACCTGCCCGATTTCAAGCCCGATCCCCGCGGCCTCCTGCTCGCCCTCGATCGGCTCGGCGCGGCTCCGGAACGCGCCCTCTTCGTCGGCGACACGACGATCGACGCCGAGACGGCCCAGCGCGCCGGAGTGCGGTTCGTCGGCGTCCTCACCGGCGCGACCTCGCGCGCGGAGCTGGAAGCCTACCGGCCCGTGGCCGTGCTCGATTCGGTGGGCGGGTTGCCGCACCTTTTTGGCCTGGGAAAGGGCAGCGCCCCGCGCCTCTAATGTGGGCCGAAAGGCGAGTGCTCGCCTGCGACGGCCGCGCCATACTGGGTACGAGACTGCCGCCGCTTCGCGCACTTCCGGCGGCGAACGAGGTTTTTCGATGCGCAAGGTTGTCGTTCAATCGCTTCCTGACAAGCAATACGCCGTGCTCGCCAACGATGGCCGCCACGCCTTCGTCCTAGACGAATCGAAAGAGGACGGCGGCGACGACCTGGGCCCGACGCCCCACGAGGCTCTCCTTGCGGCGCTCGGCGCGTGCACTGCGATTACCTTGCGCATGTACGCGGACCGCAAGCAGTGGCCGCTGTACGAGGTCTCCGTCCATCTGACGCACGAAAAGGTGCGCGTGGAGGACTGCGGGGAGTGCACGGAGGAGGACATCCGTCTGGCAAACCAGGACGGGCGCATCGACGTCATCCATGCGGACATTTCCGTCCGCGGCGACCTCGACCAGGCTCAGGTGGACCGGCTGCTGGAGATCG
>DATMBD010000335.1:0-2000 GCA_035559355.1 Dehalococcoidia bacterium | reverse complement strand
GCGGCGGCGACCCAGTTGCAGAACTCGCGCGTACCGCCCTGCGGCCCGCAGGTGGCTGGCAGCCCGGTGCTGACGGCGCCCCTGGGGCCCGTCTCCTGGCTCCGATCGCCCAGTGGCGGCTTGTAGGAGTCGAAATACTGGGCCGCGCTCAGGGGTTTGCCTTCCTCGAGGAACCGCAGGGTGGTCCCGTCGAAGTCTTCGTCGAGGTAGGCGTCCGGGGCGCCGGGCGTGTGCCAGAGGCCACCGGAGCCGATCACGGCGACGCGCAAATCGGCGGCGAGTTCGGCGATCACCTCGCCGACGGCCTTGCCGAGCTGATAGCAGCGCTTGGCGGTCACCTGGGGCGCGAAGTAGCAGTTGATCATCACCGGCACGATGGGGACGGTCAGGTCCGTGACGGACTCCGCCGGCCGCATGAAGGCGTGGCCGACTTCGCGCGCGGCTTCCGTGCCCAGGCAGAAGGCGGGGTCGAAGCCCCGGTTCTGGAGACCAACGAGGATGGCGGCCGCGAGCTGCGGGTGGCCTCGCATCGTCCTGTGCGCGGGCTCGCCGCCATCGGCCCCGAGGTAGCGCTGCATGTCCTCCTGGGAGAGGGCGCCGCGGAACTCGGCGTCGGCGTAGACGGCGAAAGCCGGGTAGTTATCGAAGTCGAAGTATTCCCGCTGGTCGTCGCCGAAGATGACGAGCACGTCCGGGCGCGCCTCCGCGAGCTTCTCTCGGATGACGGCAAAGGCGCGCTGGATGCGTTCGGCCTTCTGGAAGGCCTCAGGGCCATCCTCAGGGACATCGGCGCGCAGGCGGCGGCGTTTTCTGACGTCTTCCCAGCGCGACGGCGGGATGTAGCAGAAGGGGGTGTGCACCATGTTGAAGGCGCCGACCAGCGAAGCCATAAGAACCTCCAAGTTCCCCGCGCGCAGGACTGACTGATCCTTATGCCATGAAGGCCGAGTTCTGAATCGCCTTTCGGAACCTGTGCGGGTGCCGAATGGAGAGGAGGAAGGCACCCTTTCGGCCCTCTGCCCAAGTCCCGCGGCTGCATAACTTGGTTACGTAGTGAGTCCCGCTCCTCAGGGAGCGCCCTGACTAAAGCCGCGGAGGTCAAGGCTTGGCGCTGTTGTTGCTTGCGGCCGCTACGGCCCTGGGAATCCCCGTGTTGACCGCAGTGATCGCCGGCCTCACCGAGCGGCCGGCCAAGCCCGAAGCCGAACGGAAGCTAAATCAGGACACGCCCGCGAAGGCGGCGTGGATCACCTTCGCGATCTGGGCCGTGCTGACGGCGGCCGGCCTGGCAGTCGTCCTGACGGTCGACTTCTACCCCAAAGTCGGCTCCGACCGGGGCGCCCATATCGCCGATGCCTTCCGGTTCCTGACGGCGCTGGCCGTGCCCGTGGGGGCGATGGTCTTAGCGGTGCTCGCCTACTCCTTCTTCCGCCGAGGCAGCGGCGAGGAACCGCCGGAGGCAGGCATGGCCTTCGACGGCAGGGGGCCTTTCCCGAAGCTGTGGCTCGGCGCCACGGCTGGCCTCACGGCGCTCATGATCGTCTATCCCGGGCTCTGGACGCTGGATGAGGTCGTCCACAAGCACAAGGACCCGGACCTGGTCGTAGACGTTCAGGCGATGCAGTGGACATGGCTGATCAACTATCCGGACTTGGGAATCGAGAACCAGACGGAGCTCGTCCTGCCGGTCGACCGCAAGATCACGTTCAACATAACGAGTCGCGACGTTCTCCATTCCTTCTGGGTGCCGGCCTTCCTCATGAAGATCGACGCCGTGCCCGGCCTGACGACGACGCTGTCGCTCGTCGCCGAAGACACGGGCGACTATTCCGAAGACTCCGTGTACCGGCTGCAGTGCGCCGAGCTCTGCGGCATCAGCCACGCGCGCATGCGAGTGCCGGTGCGCGTGGTCTCGCAGTCGGAGTTCGACACGTGGGTGAAAGAGAAGACAGCAGCGAAATGAGGGAGCTAGGCAAGCAGTGACGGCATACGCATACGCT
>DATMBD010000334.1:0-5607 GCA_035559355.1 Dehalococcoidia bacterium | reverse complement strand
AACGTGTGGGGGAAGGACGCCGGGGTCGGGAGGCCCCGGCAACGTGTGGGGGAAGGACGCCGGGGTCGGGAGACCCCGCTACGTCTTTCGGTCACGGCCCACTTGGCTGCGCCCCTTCCGAGACGCTACTCCTTGACGTACGCCCGCAGCGGGCACGTGCGGCCCAATACACGTCTGGAGGCGCCTTAGGCTCCCATTGCCTCCTGGAGGAGGCGATAGCCTTCCTTGCGCCCCTCCACCCAGGACGTCAGCCCCTCCAGATCCATGAGGCGGCGCCAGCGCGGGTCTTCGTAACGCATACCAAGCAGGGCATCCGACCACCTCCGCGCCAGCTCGGCGTCGAAGTCGGGGAGGGCGGTAAAGTTGCAGTGGTCGTAAGGCGGCGACGTCCACACGGAACGCACGCGCGCCGTGTCCACGCGCCCTTCCTCAACGAGGCGCAGCCAAGTCGCGTGGCCCACCGCGCCCGCGTCAGCGCGGCCCTCCTCGACCGCCCGCAGCACCTCGATCTCGCTCGTCCCAGTATCACCGTGCTTGCCGACGTCGATGTCGAAGCGCAATAGCGCCACGTCCCGCTCCGGCTCCAGCCCCGCCTGCCGCAGCAGATACAAGGGCACGATCGCCGCTTGGGCCGAGTCGGCGCTGCCCAAGGCGAGCGTCTTGCCCTTGAGCTCGGCCGGTCCCGTGATGCCCGAACCTTCGCGCGCAATCAGGCGTGTGGTGAAGTCCCGGTCCGTGTTGCGCATCCCCAGCACCTGGCAGGGCGCCGGCGCGCGCGCCTCGCAGCGCACGAACGCGACATTGGTGTTCCAGGCGACGTCAATGACGCGGTCGAAGAGCGCGTCCACCTGCGCCTCGTAATTCGAGAACAGTACGTAGTCCGTGGGGACGCCGGCTTCGGCGAAGTATTCGCGCATGCCTTCCCAAATCGTCACCACTTTCGGGTCGTATGCCACGGCGCCCACGCGCACGACTCTGCTCACGCTTGCCTCCTAGAAAAGGGGCAGGCCGGTGAGGACCTTGCCCAGCCACTCAGCGAGGACGTCGTTGGTTGGCGCCATCACGGAGCCCGCGCGCGCGTCCCGCCAGTGGCGCTCCATGTCCACGGCGCGGCTGTACGCCAGCCCGCCGCCCACCTCCATGGCGGTCTCGGTCACCCGCTGCGCCGCCCGCGTCGCGCCGATCTTGGCCTCGATCAGCATCGCCAAGGCGGCCGCGTCGCCGCGGTCGGCCGCCGCGGCCGCCGCCCGTACCAGCTGGCGCGCGCTCTCGGCCTCGACCGCCATGTCGGCGAGGTGCCGCTGGACGGCCGGTACTTCCGACAGGCTGCTCCCCGTGGCGTAGCGCCGCGTCTTCGCGTGCTCGACGGCGTCGTCCAGCGCCGACTGGGCGATGCCGACGTTCACGGCTGCAAGGCCCGCAAGAAACGTCGGCGCCACGACGTTGAAAACGAGCTCCTGGCCGCTGCCCGGCGGGCCAAGGCGATCCGCCTCCGCCAAGCGCACGTCCTCGAAGCGCGTGACGATGCTCGAATTTCCCGACATGCCGACGCCGTTCCAGGCGCCCTCGAAGCTCAGTCCCGCGGCGGCCTTTTCGACGACGAAGATGTCGAGGCCCTGGCCCGCGGGTGATTGCACCAGGACGGGGTAGAGGTCTGCGTGCCCGCCACTGGTCACGAAGCTCTTGCGCCCGCTGAGGAGGAAGCTGCCGTTGCGAGCCTGCAGCGCCAGCTCCGGCTGGTAGAAGTGGGCGCCGGTGCCGCGTTCGCTGAAGGCAAGCGTCGCCAGCAGAACGCCTTGGGCCGCCGGCCGCAGCCACCGTTCGCCCTGCTCCGGCGTCGCCTTGGCTGCGATCGTCGCCACGCCGCAACAGTGCATAAGGAAGCACATCGCGGTCGAAGCGCAGCCCCGGCCGATCTCCTCCTCCACGCGAACGAGGTCGCCGAGGCTGCCGCCGAGACCGCCATAGGTCGTCGGCACCATCAGCCCCATCAGCCCGCGCTCGGCGAACGCGCGCAGGTTTTCGGCTGGGAATCGCCTCTCGCGATCGATCGCCTGAGCGTTCGGCTTCAGCGTCCGTTCGACGAGTTCGCGCGTGCTCTCGATTAGCCCTTGGCTGTCCGTGCCTGCCGTCATCTCGCTCCTTCCTGCTACATGAAGTTGGGCGTGTGTAAGCGCGAAATCTTCTCGGCTGCGGCCGCGTCGAGCCCGATTTGGAGCATGCGCCGGACGCGATGCTCGTGCATTTCCCGGAACAGGTCCTGCACCTTCGCGAAGCCGCGGTCGATTGCTGTGGCACTGCTGCCGCCGCCGGCCAGGACCGCAAGCGCCTCCAGAGTCATCGGGTTTCCGCCCGAAGCCGCCTCCAGCGCCGCCGAACGCTCCTCCGCAGCCGCGACCAGCTCTTCGATGCGGGAAGGTTTCCGCTCAAGAACGTGCCGGGCATGGCCGATGCCGTAGGCGACGTGACGGCCCTCATCCAGGCGCGCCCGGCGGACGATGTCCGCTGTCACCGGATCGGGAGCGTGGCGCTCCACGAAGTCGAGAAGGTCCAGGAATGTCCCCTCACCGAGGACGTGGAGCAGAAAGCTGGAGCGGAAATAGTCCTCCTGCACGAGGAGGCCGTGCAGAGACCGCTCCGTCAAGACCGACGAGTATTGCAGCCCGCCACCGTTGGCCAGAGCCCGCTTCGTGAACGCTTCTATGTGGCGGGCCTCGTCGTTGATGATCGTTGCCAGGAAGAGGACGGGTTCGACGAACTGAGCGTTGATGCGGGGGAGGAATTTCGCCGGGACGTAGAGGGCGGCGTACTCGTTTTCCGCCAGGAAGGTCATGATCTGGCAGACGGCGCGCTCCACAGCCTCGGGCATGGGCGGCAACGCCTCCCATTCGATGTCGCGGGAGGCATCCCACTGCTGCGCCTTGGCCTGCTCGTACAGCTCCGGGAGGTTGTCTGACCAGACGTCCGCCTTTCGGTTGAGGATGTAGGGGTAGGACGGCCCGCCGGGCTCGGGCACCGCGCCCCGCGGCACGAAGCCGAAGTAGGCAGGCGCCTCGTCCGGGATGTCCCCGGCTCGGCCCGCGAACCAGTCGCGGACGTCGATGGCGCGGCCGTCGCGACGCGGCAGCCGTACGCCCCAGTCCGCCTTCGCCGGCCGCGAGGGCGTTTGCTTGCGCGCCAGGAGCTTGGAGCCGGCGCCGGCATCGAGGTCGGCGAGCAGCGCGTGACCTTGGAGCCGAAGCCACGTCAGGCAGTCTTCCCGCAGCTGGCCGTCCGGGACATCGACCTCGATCACTTCGCCGGACCTCATGCGGTCGAGGGCGTTGCGAAGGAGAACGAGCGCCGTCTGGCCGGGCGCGAGGCGCCGCAGGTCTAGGCGGGTAGCGGGGGTGAGTCCGTGGACTGTACCGGAGGTCTGGTGGTCTGGCAGGTCTCCCACTCCTTCCTGCTGGCGGCCGTCTTGTTCGGGAAGGAGTGGCTTTGAGCGGTTGGGTTGCTTCTTGGTGGTGCTCGCTGCGATTGCAGAGCCCGGCGCCGCCACTCAGTCCCGGAGCGGCAGGACGGGCATTCAGCTGAAGCCGGCGCCCAGCTCGTAGGTCTTCGCGGCAGGCAGCTCCATGGCCATCACGCCCTGGATTCTAATTCCGGCGCGGCGCAATCGCCAGTCCTCTCGCCGTGCCGTATCACGCCATTTCACCTTTCCTTCTCAATGGGCCGTGAGCAGCCCAGACTGAGGGTTAGCTTAAGGGCCTAGCCAACTCGTGAGCGATGCAGCGTTCGCTTCGGCCTGAAGGGCGCAGCTTCGGCATCACCGCGAGGTGGATCCCCCAGCGTTCTTTCACGCTTGAGATCCTTGAATTCTGGCCTCGCCAATGATCCCCGCTAGAGCGTAGGGAGCGGTAGGGACGCTTGTTCCCAGTTGCGATTGTTCAACCAGTCCCACGCTTCCTTAGGAAGAATGCCAAAGTAGTTCCGTTTCACTTCGATGATGAGCAGGTAGTCATCGGAAGGATGGATATATGGCTCTAGCTCGCGGTAGATGGCAGCCGCTGTCGTTGGCTGGCGTGTCTGAATGATCCAGAGCGATTCAATGTAGTGCATCCAGTCGCCCAGTGCCTTGATCCGCTCGAAGAGAGGTGTATAGTCTGCCCTCCTGCCAAGATCGTGGATGATCGCGAAGATCATTCGGCGCTCCTTTCTGTGGATGGGACCGTGCCGGAAGGCAATTCGGACGCTGTCACCGGCCGTGCGCTAGTTCCGTACGCTGCATGGCCGCTCTGGACCAGACTGTCGAAGCCTGTGAAAGTGAGGTGCGTGGGCTTGAACCAGGTCAAGATGCTCACAACGGACACCACCACCCCGAATAGCACCACTATAGCCCACATGCCCCTTTCCTTGGCACCTGTGTCCAGTGTTGAAAAGACCACGATCTGGGCGAGGAACCCTTCGACGATGAGAAGCCCCAGGACGTAAAAGCCGAGGGGTTTGTCGATCGCCTCGACAATCCTTGACCACGCGCTCTGCCCTTGTTGCACCGAGCGGATTCTATTGAAAGAAAGAATTTGCGGCTAGGATACGCTTTCGCTGGCGACAACCTCGCCGCAGCGGCCGATTGACAACCCCGCCGCGCGGACTAGGCTATGGCCATTACCGGAGGGAGGACCGCCATGGTCAAGCAGCTCTGCATTTCGTCCGATTCCCACGTCGTCGAACCGCCGGAGCTCTTCGAGCCCCTGAAAAAACGCTTCGGCGACCGCGCTCCGCGGATCATCGATACCGAGGACGTCGGGCCGCGGCTCGACCTCGGCAACGGCCAGCTCGGCATCGCCATCGCAGGCTTCCTCCAAGCCGGGACGGACTTCAGCAACCCGGAGGCGCTGGAAATGCGCAAGAAGGGCTACGAGCTTGCCCGCCCCGGCGTCTACGACATCGCAGCCCGCCTCGAAGACCAGGACCTCGACGGCGTCGACGCCGAGGTCCTCTACCCCAGCCTGATCTTCAACGTCTATCAGATCGAAGACCTGGAGATCCTCAAGGCCACGTTCGCCAGCTACAACGACTGGGTGACCGACTACGTCTCCGGCGCGCCGGACCGTCTCTTCGGCCTCGGCTGCGTCCAGCTCTACGATCTCGACCAGGCGATCGAGGAGATGGAGCGCATCAAGAAAGACGGCCACGTCGGCGTTAGCATTCCCGCCACCGCTCCGCCCAGCCGCCCGTATTCCGACCCCTGGTACGACAGGTTCTGGGCGGCCGCCCAGGACATGCGCATGCCCTTGGCCATGCACATCTTCACCGGCGCCACGCCCAATCACGGCCTGCCCAACCCGCATGCGGGCTACGCGCTCGCCTTCTGCGGCATCGCGTTCACGATCGCGGACCTCATCCACTCCGGCGTCTGCGAGCGCTTCCCCGGCCTCCGCTTCGTGGTCACGGAGTTCGAGACTGGCTGGACCGCGCACGCGCTGGAGCGCATGGACTGGGTCTACAAGCGCCGCGGCGGCGTCCGCCACTACCCGGCAATACCCAACAAGCCCAGCTACTACTGGCGCCAGAACTTCCGCATCACCTTCGAGGACGACCCCATCGGCATCATGACCAGGGACA
>DATMBD010000333.1:0-5790 GCA_035559355.1 Dehalococcoidia bacterium | reverse complement strand
TCCACGATGGCTACCTCGACAAGGCAAAGGGCGCCCTTGATCGGTCGCACTACGCGCAGATGCGCGTCGAAGGCGCGACGATGGGCGTCATCGGCCTCGGAGGCATCGGCAAGGAGGTAGCGCGCCTGGCGCGGGCGCTGGGTATGCGCGTAGTCGCCACCAGGCGGTCGGCGGCTTCGCGTCAGAGCGACGTCGATCATGCAGACCTGCTCCTGCCGCCTTCGGAGCTGGGCGAACTGGCCGCCCAGAGCGATTTCATTGCCGTGTGTACGCAGCTCACGCGGGAGACCCATCACCTCCTGGATCGCGGCGTGTTCGCGGCTATGAAGCCCTCCGCCGTCGTGGTCAACGTCAGCCGGGGCGAGGTCATCGACGAGGAGGCGTTGCTCGAGGCGCTGGCGCGGGGGACGCTGCGCGGCGCCGTCCTCGACGTCTACGAAGGCGAACTGGATGGCAAGCCGCCCCGTCCGGAGCTCATGCAGACGCCGAACGTGATTCTGACGCCGCACGTCTCGGCGGGAGGTTCCGCCCAGGACGACCGCCTCATGCGCCTCTTTTGCGAGAATTTGCGCCGGTTCCTCGACGGCCAGCCGTTGCTCAACCTCGTCGACAGAGAACGCGGCTACTGACGCGCCTTTGGGAATTCACTGGGCGACTTCGCGAGCCTTGGCCGAAAGAAGATCAGAGCGGGGGGTCGATTTCTTCCGCGCCGGCCGCAAGCCCGACAGGCGCCGCGAACGCCTGGCCTTCGGTCAGAAGGAGTAGCGGCGGAGGCCGCCGTCCACGGGCAGAACGGCGCCCGTGATGTAGCGCGCGATCGGCGAGGCGAGGAAGACGGCCAGGCAAGCGAGCTCCTCCGGCTCCCCGTAACGGCCGACCGGTATCTCGCGGGCGGCGTGCTTCTCGCGGTATTCGGGCGGATAGTTGCGCTCGATCTGCTCGCTCATGATCCTGCCGGGCGGAATGCAGTTGACGGTAATCCCGTACTTGCCGACCTCGCGCGAAAGGCCCTTCGCCCAGGCGTGAACGGCAGCCTTGGCCGCGAAGGCGGCGTTGAGGCCTTCGGGCTCGGACTTGCCGGTGATGTTGATGATCCGACCCCAGCGGCGCGCGATCATGTCGGGCAGGACGCGGTGCGTGAGCTGACGGACGCGCGTGAAGTTCAAGGTCATGGCTTCACGCCATACCTCCTCCGGCGCGTCGATGGGGAGGGGGCGGCTGCCGCCGGCGCAGTTTACGAGGATGTCCACGCCGCCGAGCGCCGCCATGGATGCGCTGGCGATGGCCTCGGCCGCGTCCTCTGCAAGGATGTCCTGTTCGATGACAAGCGGACGGGGCGCGCCAGTCGCCGCGATCTCCTCGGCGAGCGCTTGCAAGAGCGGCCCGCGGCGGGCAACTACGGCGAGGCGGACGTCCTCCTCCGCCAGCGCTTTTGCTATCGCCCGGCCGATGCCGGCGCTGGCTCCCGTGACGATTGCCCTCTTGCCCGCGAGTTTCAGGTCCAAGCTGCGCCCTCCTGCTGGGAACCGAATCGAACGGGATGATTATAGGGAGGCTTTGGCCCGCCGCTGGAGGCTAGGCCTGGGAAGGAGTAGTCTTCCGGCGTGCTCGGCGCGCTTGTATCGGTCCTGTCCGCGATTTGCTTCAGCACGAGCGACATTCTGGTCAGGCGGGGCGTGGTCAGAGCGCCGGTCTCGCACGCGGCATTCGTCACGGTGATCCTGGGCGTGCCCTTGTTCGCGGTAGCGGCGCTGGTCAGCGGCCAGCTGTTCCGCGCCGGCGACCTCTCCTCTTCCAGCTACGGACTCCTAGCGGGCGCTGGTCTCGTGCACTACGTTCTGGGCCGCTACTTCAATTACGCGGCCATCAGCGCCATCGGCGCAGCCCGGGCGGGGCCGGTTCAAGCGCTTTCGCTGCCGTACAGCGTCCTCATCGCCCTGCTTTTCTTGGACGAGGAGGTCACGGCGGCCATGGTGGCGGGGATCGCCCTCATGCTTGTGGGGCCGGCCTTGATGGTGGAGCGGCAGCCAAGCCGGCCGGTGGCCGCGGCCGTGGCGGCGATTGCCCCCACCAGTCCGCCGCAGCCATCGGCCGCGGTTTCGGCCTTGTCCGGGCTCGCGGTGGGGGCCCATGCAGTCCGGCTGAGGCAGCGAGAGGGTTACCTGTTTGCGATGGCTTCGGCGATGTCCTACGGCTCGAGCCCGGTGCTCATCCGCGCGGCCTTGGAGGGAGAGAGCGGCCTATCCGTGCTCGGCGGCCTCGTTTCCTATGTGGCGGCGGCCGCCTTGCTGATCGCGAGCCTCCTGGTCCCAGCCAGGCGCGAGCTTCTGGCGGCCCTCGAGCCGCAGAGCGTGCGCATTTTCTTCGGCGCCGGCTTCTTCGTGTTCATGGCCCAGATGTTGCGCTTCATTGCCCTATCCCTCTCCTCGGTGGCGGTGGTGACGACGCTGCTTCGCTTCGGCAGCGTGTCCACGCTGGCCCTGTCCTGGGCCTTCAACCGCCGGATCGAAGTACTGAACGGGCGCGTCGTCCTCGGCGTGTTGATTTCCATCGCCGGTGCGGTGCTCATGGTCGCCTGACCTCTTCACGCTCGAGGGCCGCGCTTCGGAGTCGGGCGCGGGCGATGTCGGCCAGAAGGGAGCAACATCCCCGAGGCGCGGTCAGGATACCCCGGCCGCGCTCAACTCGACCTCCGGGTCGAGGGCAACGCTCTCGCGACGGATCCTGCAGGCTAGTTCATCAGCTCCGGCAGGTTATAGACGCGGGCCATGTTCTCTCCGAGGATGAGGCGCATCTCGTCCTCAGGCACGCCCTCGAAGTTGCGCGCGATCGCTTCGCGAGACTTCGGGAACGTGGAGTCGAAGTGGGGATAGTCTGAGCCCCACATGAGCTGGGTGACGCCGATGAGGTCGCGGCAGCGGATGCCAGGAACGTCGTCCTGGAAGGTGGCGAAGACCTGGCGGCGCCAGTAATCGGCCGCGCTCATCTTCATCTCCGGGTAGCGCAGGCGAAAGCGGTAGGAGTACCAGTCCATGCGTTTGAGGTAGTTCGGTATCCAGCCGATGTCGTTCTCGACGGAGATGATTTTCAGGTTGGGGTGCCGTTCCAGGACGCCGCCGGTGATCATCTCGGCGATGGCGCGGAAGGCGGGGACTGGCAGGACGACGCCATCGACGAGCGGATTGGAGCCGACCTGGGGGCCGCCCTGGCGCGTGAGGATGTGGATGTTCACCGGCATGTCGAACTCCTCGACAGCCGTCCAGAACTTCTCCCACATGGGGTTGTCGTAGCGGCGGTGCTCCAAGGGGTCGTTGGAGATGAAGATGCCGCGAAAGCCCAGCTTGCGGACGCGTTCGAGTTCCTTGAGGTCCTCGTCAGGGTCGGTCATGGAGATGTTGGCGACGGGTATGAGCCGCTTCGGGGAGTATGAGGCGTATTCGGCGGCCCAGTCGTTGTAGGCGCGGTGCGCGTCGCGCTGGAACTCGTCGTCAGGGTGGCTGAATAGGGACATGCCGTAGCCGCAGTAGAAGATCTCGGCGTCGA
The DNA here is from genome assembly GCA_035559355.1 of Dehalococcoidia bacterium. Taxonomy (GTDB): domain Bacteria; phylum Chloroflexota; class Dehalococcoidia; order DSTF01; family WHTK01; genus WHTK01. The sequence goes on along the minus strand of DATMBD010000333.1, from coordinate 2,247 downwards.
GGCCGTCTAGGTCCATGTCCTTGATGCGTTCCACCGGGTCCCAGCTGCCGGGACGGCAGACGGCGTAGCCGCCTTCGGCAAACTTTTCTTGCTCCTCGGGCGGAATGCCGGCGCTGCCGAGGCTGGTCGGGTTGAAGGGGCGGAGGGGCGGGCAGACCAGGAAGTCGCCCTTGCGGCCGTTGTACTCGTGCTCCAGGTGCGGCGCCCTGTCCCTGAACTTCGGCTGCATGCGCGTCGTCCAGAGGTCCGGCGGCTCCAGAACGTGCGAATCCGCGGAGAGGATCTTGGTGACCACGGTCAGCTCCTTTCCACTTGCAGACGCTCTCCTGCCAAGACTGGCCCAACATTAGCAGATTGCGGCGGCGTTGGAGCGTGCCGCGCCGCAGAACGGTCGCGGTCTTCGCGTACGAGCATACGTTCGTATCCATGCGCTACACTTATAGAAGATGGGGAGGATTGATAGGAAATGCGAATCCAGCCTGGTCAGATGATCGCCCTGGGCTACGGCAAGTACGTCCGCAGCGACGAGGTGATCGCCGTGGAGCCGATCACGGAGTCGCGGGGGCCGAAGCGGCGCGCCCTGGTCTGGGTGCGCGGCATCGACACGCCGCTCGTCGCGTCGCGCTCCGAGGGCGCCATTGTGGACGACTTGACGACGCCCGCGGAGGAGGCGCTGCGCGTCCGGCAGCAGCGCGCCGTGCTGCAGCGCGTGGTGAAGACGGTGGACGAAATCCCGGGCGCGTTTCGACGCCGCCTGCGCGAGTCCGACGGCATCGACCTCGACGCCCTGGCCCAAGAGGCGAACCGGATTCTGGCGTAGAGCTTCGAGAATCGGGCAATCAGGCAGTCTGGCAATCAGGCAGGCGGGCAAGCGGGCGGGTTGGTTAGCTCTCAGGCCAGTTGAGGACTGCCGCCAAGGTCTTGCCGAGGACCCATTCTTTGTCGTCTTCAGTCAGGAAGTCGAGGCCCTCGCGGAAGTGGCGCAGGCAGTCCTTGTAGGTCCCGCGCAGGCGCGTGAGGTCGGCGCCCCACATCATCCGCCGAGGCCCGAAGGCATCGTAGATGCGGCGCAGGTATGGGTAGATGTCCCGGTGCGGGTAGGGCTCCGCCGAAAAGCACGGCGCCGACGACGTTTTCACGGACACGTTTTCGAACTTCGCCAGGCCGATGAGGTGGTCGATCTGGGCGAAAGCGCCCTCCGCGGAGGAAAGGTCGCAGCCCATGTGGTCGACAATCAACTTCAGGCCCGGAAACCGCTCCGCAACCGGCCGTAGCTTGGGCAGGATGCCTGAGACGAGCACCATGACCGGGATGCCGAGATCCTGGCAGTCGGCCCAGAAGGCGTCGAGCGTGTCGCCGTCCAGCCACGTCGAGTAGGGCGCGACGCGGAAGGTCATCCGGATGCCGAGCATGTGCGGCTGGCGCAGCCAAGTTTCCAGCGCCTGGCGGCGGCCTGGCGCCAGGGGATCGAAGCGGCCCATGACGGCGAAACGTCCGGGATACTTTTCCGCTGCCTCGAGCGCCGTTGCATTGTTCTCCCCCACCCAGGTCGGCGGGACGATCACCGCCCGGTCGACGCCCGCTTCGTCCATGGCGGCGATCATTTGCTCGGCGCTGAAGCCGTCCGGGAGTTGGGGCTGGTTGCGGAGCGGCTTCGGCCACGGCCGGTCCGGCCGGTCGACTTCCCAGATGTGGACCTGCGAGTCCGTAATCAGCATGTAGCTCTCACCCTCACGCCCGAGGCTCCAGCAGGCAGCCGGCCCGGCGGCGACGGCGGCCGCCGCCGGCCTAGACCATCAGCCTTTCCAGCGCCCGCCGCGTCATCACGCGGATGAGGTGGGCCCGGTATTCGGCCGAGGCGTGGATGTCGCTGAGCAGCTCGCGGCCGTCGTAGGCGGACTCAGCGGCCGCGGCGATGGTCTCAGGCGAAAGCGGCCGACCCGCCAGCGCGGACTCCGCCCCGTTCGCCCGAAATGCCGTCGGCGCCGCCCCCGTGACTCCGATCCGCGCCGAACTGACGGCGCCATCGCCCGCGAGCGCGACGGCCACGCCCGCGATGGCGTAATGGGAAGCCGGGTTCGGGAACTTTGCGTAAGCAGAACGCGGCGACGGCATCACGCGCACAGCGGTTATGAGCTCGTCCGGCTCGAGACCGGTCTCGAATAGGCCGCGGAAGAAGCCGGATGCCGGCAGCGTTCGCTGGCCGCGGACGCTGCGGACGACTATCTGGGCGTCGAGCGCGAGCAG
>DATMBD010000332.1:0-2538 GCA_035559355.1 Dehalococcoidia bacterium | reverse complement strand
CTGTCCCGGCCTATAATTCAGTTACGGCGACCTGGCTCAGCCCGGGCCCAACGGTCCTTCGCAGGAAGGAAGTCGCGGGCGAGTGCCGCCGCTCCTGACAGCCTCAGTAAAGGGCCCATCCACCTCAGACCGGCTGCCGCCCTGAGCGGCGAGGTCGGCGAAAGGACCGCGAGATGGCTTCCCTGGACAGCTTCGGTACGCGCTCGACGCTCACGGTGGGCGGGCGCGCGTTCACCTACTACAGCCTTCCAAAGCTCGAATCGCGCTTCGCCGGCGTCTCCCGGCTTCCCTTTTCGCTTCGCATCTTGTTGGAGAACCTGGTGCGCAACGAGGACGGCGTGACCGTCACCATGGACGATGTCGCGGCCGTGGCGAGCTGGGACGCGAAGCGTGTCGGCGAGCAGGAGATTGCCTTCCATCCGGCCCGCGTGATCATGCAGGACCTCACCGGCGTGCCCGCGATCGTAGACCTGGCTGCCATGCGCGACGCCATGGTCGCGCTGGGAGGAGACCCTAGGAAGATCAACCCCCTGCAGCCCGCCGAGTTGGTCATAGACCACTCAGTCCAGGTCGACGAGTTCGGCTCTCCCCAGGCTTTCCTCCGCAATGCGGCGCTGGAGCTGGAACGCAACCGAGAGCGCTACGCGCTGCTGCGCTGGGGCCAGCAAGCCCTTTCCAACTTCAAGGTCGTGCCGCCTGACACCGGCATCGTCCACCAGGTGAACCTGGAGCGGCTGGCGCGCGTCGTCTTCGAAAACGAAGGGGACGGCGGACTCTCCGCTTATCCGGACACAGTCATCGGCACGGACTCGCACACCACCATGATCAACGGCCTCGGCGTCCTCGGCTGGGGCGTGGGCGGCATCGAGGCGGAGGCTTCCCTCCTGGGCCAGCCGAGCCCGATGCTCATCCCGGAGGTAATCGGCGTACGGCTCTCCGGCAGCCTGCGAGAAGGGGCCACAGCCACGGACCTGGTGCTGACCGTCACGGAGATGCTGCGCAAGAAAGGCGTCGTCGGCAAGTTCGTGGAGTTTTTCGGGCCGGGGCTTGCGGGGCTGCCGGTAGCGGACCGAGCCACGATTGCAAACATGGCGCCGGAATACGGCGCCACAGTCGGCTACTTCCCCATCGATGCCGAGACGCTAGCGTACCTGCGGTTCACAGGCCGGGACGAGCAGCACGTGGCGCTGGTGGAGGCGTATGCCCGGGCGCAGGGCCTGTTCAGAGATGGCTCCGTGCCGGAGCCGACTTTCAGCGACGTGGTAGAGCTGGACCTGCGCGACGTGGTGCCGAGCATCGCGGGGCCGCGCCGGCCTCAAGACCGCATCCAGCTCACGGAGGCGAAGCAGGCCTGGCGCCGGGACTTGGGCAGCATGCTTGCGGCCACGTCGCACGTGGACAAGGAGCGCTACGAAGCGTGGCTCAACGAAGGCGGCAGCGCCGCCACGCCGGTGGGCGCCGCCGCCAGCGGCGATCCCGAGCGCGACCCCTTCAAGTCCGTCACCGTGGCGGACGGCAATTTCGTCATCGGTCACGGCGCGGTGGTGATCGCTGCGATCACCAGCTGCACCAACACCAGCAACCCCCAAGTGTTGATGGCGGCGGGGCTGCTTGCCCGTAACGCCATCCAGAAGGGGCTGCGGCCGAAGCCGTGGGTCAAGACCAGCCTCGCGCCCGGCTCGCAGGTTGTGACCGACTACCTCACCGAGGCCGGGCTGATGCCTTACTTGGAGCAAGCCGGCTTCTACCTGGTGGGCTATGGCTGTACGACCTGCATCGGCAACTCAGGGCCGCTGCCCGAGCCGATCTCGAGGGCGATCGACGCCGGCGACCTGATCGTCGCCGCCGTGCTGTCTGGCAACCGGAACTTCGAGGGCATGACGCTGGATCTGCCCGCGCGCCCGGACATCCGCGGCGCTCGCGTCCTGGGCGTCTTCGGCGACTCGGTGACTACGGACCACATCTCGCCGGCGGGCGAGATCGTTCGCAACAGCCCCGCGGGCCGTTACCTGCTGGAGAACGACGTGCCGGTCTCCGAGTTCAACACCTACGGCGCGCGACGCGGCAACCATGAGGTCATGGGCCGAGGAACGTTCGCGAACATCCGGCTGCGCAATCGCCTCGTACCCGGCGTAGAGGGCTGGTACACGCGTCACCTGCCTGACGGCGAGGAGATGTCCATCTGGGACGCATCGCAGAAGTATCAGGCGGAAGGAGTCCCGCTCATCGTCCTGGGAGGCAAGGAATACGGGACCGGCTCCTCTCGGGACTGGGCCGCGAAGGGGCCGCGCATCCTCGGCGTCAAGGCTGTCCTGGTGGAGAGCTTCGAGCGCATCCACCGCAGCAACCTCGTCGGCATGGGCGTACTGCCGCTCCAGTTCGAGCAGGGCCAGTCCGTCGAAAGCCTCGGCTTGACGGGCGAAGAGGTCTACGACATCGAGGGCCTGGAGGAGGGGATCACGCCGCGGCAGCGGCTGCGTGTGACGGCCACGGCGCCCGATGGCAGCGTCAAGCGCTTCAACGTCATCAGCCGCATCG
>DATMBD010000331.1:0-6561 GCA_035559355.1 Dehalococcoidia bacterium | reverse complement strand
TGACCGCGAGGAGCGCAGCCTGGTTCGCGAGCGTCATGGGGGCGGGCGTCCTTCTCCTCGCCCTCTCCGGCATCGGCCTCCTCAGGCCCGTCGAAAGCGTCTCCTTCACGGTCTTCGCCCCGCTCGAAAGCGGCCTGCGGTCGCTCGCGCAGCCGATCGCCGATGTCGTGGCCAATTACGGCGATCTTCGCGACCTCACCCTCGAAAACGAGCGCCTGCGCACGGAGAACGAGCGCCTCAGCGCCGAGAACGCCCGCCTTCGTGAAGAGGCGACGCGCCGCGAGGAACTGGAACGCCTGCTCGAGACCAAGAATGCCCTCCAGGACCAGCAGTTCCTGGCGGCGGCCATCATCGCCCGCGATACGACGAACCTGCGCCAGGTCGTCGCCGTCAACCGCGGCCGCGAGGACGGCGTCCGCGTCGGCATGCCTGTCGTCACCCAGGGCAGCGCCCTCGTCGGGACGGTATCGAAAGTCGACTCCAATCACGCCTGGGTGACCTTGATCACCGACGTCGATAGCGCCGTCAGCAGCCAGCTGTCCGAGACGCGGGCGCAGGGGGTTGTCGCAGGGACGTACAGCCGCCAGCTGACCATGGAGTTCGTCGACCAGAACGCGACCGTGCGCGAGGGGGACACGGTGGTGACTTCCGGCGTCGGCGGCGGCTACCCGCCCGGGCTCGTGATCGGGCGGGTGACCGGCGTAGGCACCAACCGCCAGGACCTCTTTCGGAGCGTTACGGTGGAGCCTCTGGCCAGCCTCTCCAAACTCGAGACCGTTCTGATCATGACCAGCTTCACACCCCTGAGGCTTTCGAAGCCGTGAGCTACTACGTGGGCATCCCCCTCCTGCTGTTCGTCGCCCTGGTTGAGGCTTCCGTCCTGCCGTTGTTCACGGTCTACGGCCTTCAGCCGGACCTGATGCTCGTCCTCCTTGTCGCCTGGTTGATGGTTCGAGGCGCCAACGAGGCGTTTTTCCTGGCTCCCATCGGCGGGCTGCTGCTCGGGCTGGTGGACAACCAGGCGATGGGCACGGCTCTCATAGGCTTGGCCCCGCTCGCGTTTCTCCAGGAGCTGCGGGGCTCGCAGCTGCGCGAAGGCGGAATCGTCATGGCCGTCGCCTTCACGGTGGCGATGACCGTCTTCTACAACTTCGCGTATCTGGCGGTCGATACACTTCAAGGCGAGTCCGGGGACTGGCTAGCGGCCAGTTCGCGGGTGATAATCCCCACGGCGCTCGTGAACGTGGCCGTCGTCGTCCCGCTATACTTCACCATCCTGACCTTCAGCCGGGAGCGACGGCAATCGACGTATGCTTAGCCGCGCCGTCATCTGCTGATGGGATACACCACCGGAAGGCGCCCCTGGAGCTCGGACCCGCCCACACCAGCGGGCGACGAGGCGCGCGCGGTCCGGAACAAGATTTTCTACTTTGGCCTCCTGGTCGTGGTCGTCTTCGGCATCCTCACCTTGCAGCTCGCGCGCATGCAGCTGGTCAACGGCGAGAAATACCGCCTGCGGGCTGAGACCAACCGCCTCCGCCAAGTCCCCGTCATGCCGGCTCGAGGCCTGATCTACGACCGCGACGGCGTCCCTCTAGTGGAGAACCGGCCCGCTTTCGCGGCGGCCGTCGTCGCTGCTGACGTCCCTGCGGGGCAGGAGATGGATATCAGCCTGGCGCTTCAGGACCTGACGGGCCGGCCGGCGAGCGAGATCGAGGCGATTATCCGCGAACGCAAGGCCTCCAACGACCCGTTCACGCCGCAGGTGATCAAGGAGAACCTGAGCAATGAGGCTGCCTTCCGCCTGCGCGAACAGCTTGCGTCGCTGCCGGGCGTGAGGGTGGTCGTCAAGCCCGTCCGCGTCTACAACGAGAGCGTCCTCATGTCCCACATCCTCGGTTTCGTCGGGCCCATCGACGCAGAGGAGTACGAGCGACTGAAGGACTCCGGTTACCAGTACGACGACCGCATCGGCAAAGCGGGCGTCGAATACACCTACGAATCGCTCCTGCGGGGCGTGGCCGGCACTCGCGCCGTCGAGACGGACGCTTCCGGCCGCGAACTGCGCGTCTTGGGGGAGACGGCGGCCGTGCCCGGCATGAACGTCGTGCTGTCGATCGACGTCGATCTGCAGCGGCGCGTGGAGGAGTTCCTCAAGGCGGGTATGGGCAAGTCCCTCAATGCGGCGGCCATCGTCATGGACGTCCACACAGGCCAGATCCTGGCCATGGTCTCCCTGCCGAACTACGACAGCAACATTTTCAGTGGCGAGGTCGACCAGGCAGCCCTCGCGAAGCTGTCCCAGGACCCCGCCAAGCCGATGCTCAACCACGCGATCTCAGAGATGTACCCGCCGGGCTCGACGTTCAAGCAAATCACCGGGGCGGCCGCGCTTCAGGAGGGAGTCGCGAACGCGGGCACGATGATCTACAGCCCCGGGTACCTCGACGTCGAAGACGAATACATCCCGGGCAAGTTCCACCGCTTCAAAGACTGGCGCTCCGACCTGGGGACGATGAACTTCTACCGCGGCCTGGCGATGTCTTCGGACGTGTACTTCTACTACCTCGCGGGGGGTTACGTGAAAGACGGCCGCAGGGTGTTCCAGGGGCTGGGGCCTTCCCGGCTCGCGGACTGGGCGCGGCGATTCGGCCTGGGCGAGGCGACGGGCATCGACCTGCCGGGAGAGTCGGAAGGCCTGGTTCCTGACCCGGAGTGGAAAGAGCGAAACGTTGGCGAGCCCTGGCTCCTCGGCGATACCTACAACTTCGGCATCGGCCAGGGGTACGTGGCCGCGACGCCGCTGCAGATGCTGCTCGTGACGGCTGCCATCGCCAATGGAGGCGACCTTCTCATCCCGACCGTCGTCAAAGAGCTGCGCACGGCCGATGGCCAGCCGTTGCAGCTCAAGCGCCAGACCGTGAAGCGGAACCTGAACCTGGACCCGCGCAACCTGGCGATCATGCGAGAGGCCATGCGCCAAGCCGTTGCCGACGGCAGCGCCTTCACGGCCCAGGTCCGCAACGTCACCGTCGCGGGCAAGACGGGCACAGCCGAGTTCGGCGAGCGGCGGCCGGACGGGAGCTACAAGGAACACGGCTGGTTCACGGGCTTCGCGCCATTCAATAACCCGGAGGTGGCGGTGGTGGTCTTCATGGAGCAGGGCAACGGCGCCGGCACGGCGGCGCCGGTAGCGGCGAAGATCCTCGACTACTACTTCAACCAGCTCAAAGTCGCGAAGGGCAACGCGGGCCCGTGATCAGCTGGCGCGACCCCCGCCCCTTCGACTTCGTGCTGCTGGCGGCGGCCGTGGCCTTGACGGCCTACGGGCTCGTGCTCATCTACAGCGGCACGCTCAACACCTCCGGGGGCGCGCTCGAAGAGGTCGTTCGCGGGCCCGTCGGCCGGCAGGCGGCCTTCGCGCTCGTCGGCATTGCCCTCTGCCTCGTGATCTCGCGCTTCGACTACCGCTTCCTGGCCCAGGGGTCTGCCGGGCTCTACATCGGCCTCATTGCCGCGTTGCTGTTCGTGCTGACGATCGGGGCGCAGGAGTACGGCTCGCGGCGTTGGATCGAGATCGGCGACACGCGCGTGCAGCCATCCGAGATCGGCAAAGTGATCGTCATCCTGGCGCTGGCCAAGTACCTCTCTGACAACTCGGAGCGCGTGAAGGACCTACGGGTGTTCTTCACGTCCTTCGCCATTGCCCTCGTGCCGGCGCTGCTCGTGTTCGCGGAGCCGGACCTCGGCTCCGCGTCGATCTTCATCCTCATCTGGCTGGGGATGGTGATCATGGCCGGGGCGGACATGCGTCACGTGCTCGGCACCATCGGCATGTTCGTGGCCATGGCGCCGTTCGCGCTGATCATCGTCGTCACCGACTACCAGCGCGAGCGCGTCAGCGTCTTCCTCGACCCGGCCCGGGACGCATTGGGGACCGGCTTCAACATCCTGCAAGCGGAGATCAGCGTCGGCTCAGGCGGCCTCTGGGGCAAAGGGCTCACCAACGGTACCCAGACGCAGCTCGATTACCTGCGCACCCAGACGACCGACTACGTCTTCAGCGTCCTGGGCGAGGAGCTGGGCTTCGTGGGCGCGATGGCGCTGTTCGCCTTGTTCATCATCCTGCTCTTCCGCGGCCTCCGCGCCGCCGCCATCTCGCAGGACATCTTCGGCCGCATGCTGGCGGTGGGGATCGTGATCTTCATCCTGTTTCAGGCGTTCATCAACATCGGCGTGAACATCCGGCTGTTCCCGGTGACGGGCATCCCGCTGCCGTTCATCAGCCAGGGAGGCAGCTCGCTGATCACGGTGTTTATCGCCGTGGGGCTGCTGGAGAGCGTCATCGTCCGCCACCGGCAGGTGACGTTATAGGCGGCAGTCCGAGGGTCTGCCAGCGGATGAGGGAGCCGATGAAGGGATGGGAAGGGATGGCGGCGCCATCGGTTTACTCGCGTACCACTGCCCGACCACGGCGGCGTCCTGGTCAGTCTTGCCCCTGAGGGCGCGATAGCGGCACATTTAGGTCGGAGGGCTGACGATGGTCGTGATGCGACGAGCAGTACCGCGCTCGATTTCTCCGAGGCAGTTCGTCTTCGCCCTGGCGGCCGCTGCCGTGGCCGCCTTGATTGGGGTTGCCGTGGCGCCATCGCTGTGGGCCACCCGGAGGGTGGAAGTCAACGACCAGCTGGACATGCCGCCGTTCGAGATGACGCGGACGGTAACCGACGCCCAGGGCATCGTTTCCACGTTCGAGTTCCGCTTCGAGGGCCAGCATGCCTGGAAGGAGACGCTGATTGCCTCCACGGCGCCGGTTCCCGGCTTCGCGGCCGCCGACCCGGCGGGCTTTCTCGACATCGGTTCCTATCAGGAGCTGAGGGACGGAAAGCTGACGCACAGCCATCACGGGGTCGTCTGGCAGGAGCAGGAATGCGAGGGCGGCGCAGGCTGCATCCGCGTTCCCGGCGCGTGGCTTGCGGACCTCGACTTCCTGCGCGGCCGCTACAAGGACGCCCTCGTCACCACCGAGGGCTCCGTGGTCACGGTCCGCGTCGCGTCGCCGCTCGAAGTCAGCGAGTGGGTCTTTGACGGGAGGACGGGCATCCCGCTGGCCTATCGCACGATCGTGGACGGCAAGACGACGTTCGAATCGCGGGCGACGAGCGTGCGCCTCTCGAGCGGTGAGGTGATTCGCTAGGGGCCCCAGCCCGGGGCGGGATCTCGACTAGCCGCCATTGTCAGCGGATGAGGGAGCGGATAAGGCTCCATGGCGGCGCCATGCGTCTACCCCTTCGAATCCGCTGACAGATTGCCCTTCGCCCAAACGAAGAGGCCCCGGATTCCCGGGGCCTCGTTTTCGCTTAATGGTGGGCGTCTACCCGGTTAGGGGCTGCCGACGGGCTCCGGCGCCTCCTGCTTCGTGAGCACGAGCTCGCCGCCCTCCGTTAGGAGCCAAGGGACGCGCCTACGCCAGAGGGTTGGTCCAGCGTAGGCCGCGAAATCGGCTGAAGTCAGTGTCGGCGGAGCAGACTTCTCCTCCGTACTCGATAGCCAGAGCTGCGAGATGCGCGTCGCTCGTCACGTTGCCGGCGGTCCCCAGCGGCTCAACGAGCCCGCGAAGTATGGCCAAGTGGCGATCCGTAGGCTGGACGATCACGGCGCAGGGCTGGACGAGCAAGCCTTCGACGATGTCAAAGGCCTCGCTAGTTTGGAGAGGGTTCGCGAACAGTTGAGCGCGGGTCGAAAGTCGGAGGAAGGCAAGCAACACAGACCACGCGAGCCTACGGGCTCCGTCCCGGATAGGAGCTGCTCTAACCATGATCGAGCGCGCGGATGCTGGGGAGAGGTTTCGTCCAGTGCGTAAATGAGCAGGTTGACGTCGGGCAGCTTCACGCCGGGCGTAGTCTGCGCCGCGTGCCGTTCACTTTCGGAGCTCCAAGTCACGGATCGTGTCTTCGTCCTCGAGCGAGGCTGCGAGCCGGAGCGCATGCGTCAGATCCATCCCTGGCCGCAGACCCATCGGGCGTGCTGGTGCCTTAAAAGGGTGGCTCCCAACGCCTCGCTCGGCAGCGAGTCCGGCTCGGACCGCGCTATTAAGCGCCGCCTTGAACGAAAGCCCGCGCCTCCTAGCGAAGGACCTAAGCTGTTCCACGATGTCCGGATCGAGCGTTACGGTCGTGCGCACGGCTGCATCATAGCATCAGCGATTTAGCTGTCGAGATGCTCGAAGGGCTCCGTCCATCACCAAGCTGCCTCGAACGAAGAGGCCCCGGGTTCCGGGGCCTCTCGTTTTCGCTGATGATGGGCGTCTACCCCGTCAGGGGCTGCCGACGGGCTCCGGCGCCTCCTGCTTCGTGAGCACGAGCTCGCCGCCCTCCGTCACGTCAATGACGACCGTGTCGCCGGGGCCGAAGCGGCCCTCCAGCAGCGCCTCCGAGATCGCTCGCAACACGCCGCTGGGCTTCGCCGTCTCCGACGACGAGACCGGGATCACGTACGACGACATGAAGAACCGGATCATGGGAGAGCTGAAGAAGGTCTTCCGGCCCGAGTTCCTCAACC
>DATMBD010000330.1:0-3191 GCA_035559355.1 Dehalococcoidia bacterium | reverse complement strand
GGCGGGGATGCATCCCGAAGGCGTTCACGTCGGGGATGGCGCCAACCCACGCTCGCCCCCGCACTGGGCTTGTCATGGCCACGCGCCGCTCATCGTAGGGGCGCAGCATGCTGCGCCCCTGCGCGCCCCGACCCCGCCTACGCCCTCGCGGCCGGAATCCTCCTCGCGCGGGAGGCCTTCCGCCCGGTTCCGGCGCCGGAACGCTATCATGGCCCCTCGTGCTATCCTCTCGGCCGGCAACCCTCTCCCGCCTACATTCCCCGCTCGAGGGCGACATCGATGGAATACCGACAGCTCGGCAGGTCAGGACTGAAAATTTCGGCCATTGGCCTTGGCTGCAACCCCTTCGGCAACGAAGTCGACGCGGCAGCCGCCAAGGCAATCGTCGACACGGCGATCGACAACGGCGTCACCTACTTCGACACCGCCGACAGCTACTTCGAAGGGCGGTCGGAGGAGTACCTCGGCCGCGCCCTCGAAGGCCGCCGCCATGACGTCATCATCGCCACCAAGTTCGCCAACCGCACCGGTCCTGGCCCCAACGACTTCGGCGCCTCCGCACCGACTACATCGACGTCTATCAGGTCCATTCGCCCGACCGCGCCACGCCCATCGAGGAGACCATGCGCGCCTTGGATGACCTCGTCCGGCAGGGCAAGGTCCGCTACATCGGCTGCTCCAACTTCTACGAATGGGAAGTCTGCGAGGCGCAGTGGACTGCCCGCCTCCACAACCTCACGCCCTTCGTCTCCTGCCAGGACTTCTACAACCTCCTCTACCGCGACATCGAAAAGCGCATGGAGCCATTCTGCATCAAGTACGGCCTGGGCATGATCCCCTACTTCCCGCTCGCCGGCGGCCTCCTCAGCGGCGCCTATCGTCGCGGCGAGCCTCCCGAGCCGGGAAGCCGCGGTGCGGTCCGGCCCAGCTTCCAGGCCTGGAACAGCGACCGCAACTGGCGCGTGGTCGAAGACCTGCGCGCCTTCGCCGAAAGCCGCGGCTGGACGCTGCCCCAGATGTCGATCGCGTGGCTGCTGACGCGGCCGATGATGGCGACGGTCATCGCCGGCGCCGACCGGCCGCAGCACCTGATGGAGAACCTGAAGGCGTTGGAGGTCAAGTTCACGCCTGAAGACCTGGAGGAAATCGACCGCATCACGCTCGTAGAGGAGGACCGAACCGTGGCGCCGATCTTCCCTCACCGGGCCGGCCGCGCCGTTCGTTGACAGGTTCCAAATCCAGGGCGAAGATCGCCCCAAAGGTCATCTGAAGGCCCGGAGAGACAAAATGCTCAGCCAGGAAGAAAACGAACTCCTCTGTCGCGTCGGCCCCGGCACCCTCATGGGAGACCTCATGCGCCAGTACTGGATACCGGCGCTCATGTCCAGCGAACTGCCCGCGCCGGACTGCCCGCCCGTCCGCCTGCGCCTCCTGGGCGAAGACCTCATCGGCTTCCGCACCACCTCCGGCAAGGCGGGCATCATCCAGAACGCCTGCCCCCACCGCGGCGCCTCGCTCTTCTTCGGCCGCAACGAGGAGGAGGGGCTGCGTTGCGTTTATCACGGCTGGAAGTTCGACGTCAGCGGCGCCTGCGTCGACATGCCGTCCGAGCCGGCCGAAAGCAACTTCAAGAACAAGGTCCGCGCCACCGCCTACCCCACCCAGGAGCGCAACGGCATCATCTGGACCTACATGGGGCCGCGTTCGGTGCCGCCGCCGCTGCCCGGCCTCGAAGCCACCCTCTCCGAAAATTGCACCGTCCAGAAGTTCCTGCGCGACTGCTCCTGGCTTCAAGGCTTCGAGGGCGACCTGGACACAACGCACATCGGCTTCCTGCATTTCGGGGCCTACAAGGCAGAGGACATGGAGCCGGGCTCCATGGACTACTACGCCCTCAAGCACCGCAACCCCAAGTTCATGGTCGTCGAGACGCCCTGGGGCGCCACTTATGGCGCCTACCGGCCCGCCGAAGAGGACACCACGTACTGGCGCATCGCCCAGTACCTCTACCCCTTCTACGCCATGCCCCCCGTCGGCGTCCTTGGACAACGGATCGGCGTCCTCGCCATCGTCCCCGTGGACGATACGCACATGATGCGTTGGCAGATCAGCGTGCCCAGCAGCTGGGGCATCCGCGGCGCCATCGCGCCCGCCTACAAGCTCCACCCGCAGTACGGCTACCTGCCGCCGCAGCCCGGCTTCCTTGGAGCGTGGCGCATGGTCCAGAACAAGAGCAATGACTACCTCATCGACCGCGAGTTCCAGAAAAACGGCAGCTATTCGGGCATCATGGGCATCGGCATCCAGGACGAGGCCGTGACCGAGAGCATGGGGCCGATCGTGGACAGGTCGAAGGAGCACCTGGGCCAGTCGGACCTTATGGTGATCAAGCTACGCCGCCTGCTCTTGCGTGCCGCCCGCCGCTTGCGCGAGCACGGCGAGGTCCCGCCTGCTGTCGATACGCCGGAGGTCTACGCCGTCCGCGCCGGCGGCGTCGTCCTCCCGAACTCGATAACGGACGGCATCGCGGCGACGCTGGACCTGCAGCAGGGCCGCGTCACGCCGGAGGAGTTCAAGCTGGCCCCGCTCGTCCCGAACTATGGCGTATAGGCCGAGCGTCACAGGAACTGCCTCAGCAGGTGCCTGCACGGAATCCAAGCCCCCTCCGCGAGACCGCGCCGAGACATTGACGCGACCGGCATGTCAAGATGGATAATCCACTGCACGCTCGTTCAGCAGGAGAAGTAAATGCTAAGCATTAAAGACAACGAATACCTGTGTCGCATCGGCCCCGGCACGCCCATGGGCAACCTCATGCGCCAGTACTGGATGCCGGCCATCCGCTCAGACGAGCTGCCGGCGCCGGACTGCCCGCCGGTTCGCATCAAGCTCCTGGGCGAGGAGCTAATTGGCTTCCGCATGACGTCGGGCAAAGTCGGCCTCATCCAGAACGCCTGCCCCCACCGCGGCGCCTCGCTCTTCTTCGGCCGCAATGAGGAGGAAGGCCTGCGCTGTGTCTACCACGGCTGGAAGTTCGACGCGACCGGCATGTCAAGATGGATAATCACTGCACGCTCGTTCAGCAGGAGAAGTGAATGCTAAGCATTAAAGACAACGAATATCTGTGTCGCATCGGCCCCGGCACGCCCATGGGCAACCTCATGCGCCAGTACTGGATGCCGGCCATCCGC
>DATMBD010000329.1:0-2369 GCA_035559355.1 Dehalococcoidia bacterium | reverse complement strand
GGTCGTCGAGTTCATCGAAAACTTCCTCGTCGCCGAAGCTGGCGGCCGCGTCGTCGCCGCCGGCGGCTTCGAGCTGTACGGATCGACGGCGGTCCTGCGCAGCATCGTCGTTGAAGAAGGCCTTCGCGGTCGCGGGATCGGCAGGCAGATTTCCGAGGCCCTCATGGAGGCGGCGCGGCGCCAGGGGGCAAGCGACTTCTATCTCTTCACCATCGATTCGCCGGGGTTTTGGCAGCGTCTCGGCTTCGAGGACGTGCCCATCGAGGACTGGCCGGAGGCCGCCCGGCGCTGCTTCCAGTGGCAATACGTTACGGCCAACATCGAGCGGTTTCAGCAATGGGGCATCCGTTCCATGCGCCGGCGCGCGTAGCGAGGTCCTGGCCGGAATCGAGGGCTTTCACGAAAAACAGCCCAGGAACACCCGGTCGCCCGACTCCCGGATTGCCCATCTGCCTGCCCGATTGCCCAACCGCCTGCGCCCTTCCCTGAACTGACACGTTGTGGGATGTTATGCGAGCCAGTTCGTGAGCAAGGAGCACGCATGCGCCTTTCGCGCCGGATCGAAAAGCTGCCACCGTATCTCTTCACCGCCATCAGCCGCAAGATCGCCGAGAAGCGGGCCGCGGGCGTCGACATCGTAACTTTCGCCATCGGCGACCCCGACCTGCCGACGCCGCGCCACGTCCTGGACGCGCTGCACGAGGCGGCGGAGGACCCGGCCAACCACCGTTACCCGGAATCGGACGGCCTGCCTGAGCTGCGGCGGGCGATGGCGAACTGGTACGAAAGGCGCTTCGGCCTCAGCTTCGACCCGGACAAGGAAGTGCAGCCGCTCCTCGGTTCCAAGGAGGGCATCAACAACGTCGCCCTGTGCCTCGTCGACCCGGGCGACGTTGTCCTCATCCCCGATCCTGGCTATCCCCCGTACACCAGCGGCACGGTCTTCGCGGGCGGCGAGCCTTACTACATGCCGCTGCTGGAGGAGAACGGCTTTCTGCCCGATCTCGGGGCAATCCCCGAAGACGTGGCCAGGCGGGCGAAGGTCATGTGGCTCAATTACCCCAACAACCCTACGGGCGCCGTCGCCGAGCTGGAGTTCTTCGAGGAGGCGGTGCGCTTCGCCAAGCAATACGACATCGCCGTCTGCCACGACGGCCCCTACAGCGAAGTCGCCTACGACGGCTACAAGCCGGTCAGCTTCCTGCAGGCGGAGGGCGCCCGCGACGTCGGCATCGAGTTCCACTCGCTGTCGAAGAGCTTCAACATGACGGGTTGGCGCATCGGCTGGGCGATCGGCAACGCCACGCTGATCGACGCGCTGTTCCGGGTAAAGGACAACCTGGATTCGGGCATTGCCCAGGCGATCCAACGGATGGCGATCGCGGCGCTGGAGGGGCCCCAGGACTGTATTGACGAGCACAACCGCGTCTACCAAAGGCGGCGGGACCGGCTGGTGGAGGCTCTGCGGGCCTGCGGCATGCGCGTCCAGGCTCCCAAGGCCAGCCTCTACATCTGGGCGCGCGTGCCGGACGGCTTCACGTCCGCAGAATTCGCGACTCGCCTAATCGAGGACATAGGCGTCGTTGTGACGCCGGGTTCCGGCTACGGCCGGTACGGGGAGGGTTACGTGCGCCTCTCGATCACGACGCCCGACGATCGGGTGGAAGAGGGCGCCCGCCGCCTGCACGAATGGAGCCGCGCGAACCGGAAGTAGGTCGCTTCCTCGCGAATCCGCCTGGCTGCGCGGCCGAAGGTCAGAGGTTCTATGATTGCCATTTGACGGGATGCACCCGGCGCTGCTTGGTGCGTCCGCGTTAGCCGGCTCAGCCGATGCACAGGAGAAGACGAGAGATTGGCGCGAGTGTTGGCGGCTGAGTCCTCGGCGGTGGCACGCCTGGCCCATCGCCTGCCTTTCTTCTACGGCTGGATCATCGTCTACATCAGCTTCATGGGCGTCTTCATCATGGGCGCCATCTCCTATTGGGGCATGCCGGTCTTTGTCGGTCCCATCCATGACGATACCGGCTGGTCGCACGCCAGCATCCTCGGAGGATTGGCCGCGCGCTTCATCGTCGGGGGGTTCGGGGGATTCGCCTTCGGCCACCTCGCGGACAAGCGCGGTGGGCCACCGCTGCTCCTCCTAATCGGCGTAACGATCGATGCAGCCTCTCTCGTCGCCTTACGCTGGGTGGAAACGCCCGCGCAGTTCATCTTCGTCTACGGCGTGATCGGCGGCGCCGGCAATACGGGAATGCGCCTGGTGCAGTCGACCCTCGTCGCCAAGTGGTTCGTGGCGCGCAGGGGCACGGCTGTGGGCTTCTCCTCCAACGGCGGCGGTGTGTCCGCGCTGATTATGGTGCCGGTGATCG
>DATMBD010000328.1:0-2205 GCA_035559355.1 Dehalococcoidia bacterium | reverse complement strand
CCTCCATTTCGAGGTGCGCGTCGGAGAGGGCTACCTCGGCCAGGGCGAGTCGCCGGCGCGAGTGCGGGAGCTTTACACTGCGCTCTTCAACCCCGGGCCATGAGGCGAGAGGATCCCACGGAGCTGGAGTCGAGGCCCCAGAGCCGGCGTGAATGGTCAGGGTGGCTGCGCAGCATCGTCCTGCCGCTGGCCATTGTGGCCGCCATCGTCGCCGGGTTGCTCTACGTCGAGGCCGGCCGCAGGGGAAGCGCCGGCGATGATGCTTACGGCACGGTGACCCTGCCGGCAGGCAAGAACGCCACGACGCGGACACCGAGGGCCGAGGAAGGCCACGCCGCGCCGGACTTCGTCCTCGAGGCCCTGGATGGGCCGCCGGTGCGCCTCAGCGACCTCCAGGGCCGGCCTATCATCGTCAACTTCTGGGCCAGCTGGTGCGGCCCCTGCCGCACGGAGACGCCGGAATTGATCGCCGCGTACGAGAGGAATCGGCCTCGGGGCTTGGTGGTGCTCGGCGTTAACCTGCGCGAGGCCGAGAGCAGAGTGCGTCCCTTCGTCGAGGATTTCGGTATCGACTACCCGGTGCTCCTCGACCGCCGCGGCGAAGTGGCGGGGACGTGGAGCATACGCGGACCTAACCAGGGACTGCCCGCCAGCTACTTCATCGATAGCGAAGGCATCGTGCGGAAGGTGGTGCTCGGTCCGGTGACCGAGGAAGCCCTGGCGGAAGGCATCGCTCTCATCCTGCCGGGAGGCGGCTGATGACCGGCGCGCCCATCGCCGCCCGGCTACGCTGGTCGGATTTCGACCCGTTTCGGCTTTTGTGGCGGGGCTTGACGTCGGTTCGCTTCGCCTTGGCGCTAATCGGCTTCCTTGCCGCCGCATCGCTGATCGGCGTGCTCGTGCCGCAGCTGCCCGCCGAAATGCGGGGCAACGCCGCAGCGGAGGCAGCCTGGCTGGAGATGCAGCGAGGGCGCTTCGGCTTACTGACGGGCCCCATGGACGCCATCGGGCTCTTCCAGGTCTTCCGCTCGCTCTGGTTCACATCCAGCCTCGCGCTGCTCGTCGCCAGCGTTTGCGTCTGCACCGCCAATCGCCTGCCGCCGGTCTGGCGCAACGTGTTTCAGCCGCAGACCCGCGTCCCGGATGAATACCTGGACCGCAGCCCCGAAGCTACTGCTGTGGAATGCGCTGACGCCGAGGCCCTGGCGCGGGAGCTCCGGCGAAGGCGGTTTCGAGTCGTGGTGGCGCAGGAAGGCGAAGCTGCCTACCTCTTCGCCGACCGCTTTCCCTGGTCCCAGTTCGCTACTTTCGTCACTCACCTGGCTCTCATCCTCTTCCTCGCCGGCGGGCTGGTTACGCTCCTTACCGCCAAGCAGGTCCAGGTCTTCGTGGCCGAGGGCGAGGCTGCGAGGCCCGTCTTCGCCCTCGACGACCCAGACCACATGCAGGTCTACGTCGAGGACGCTGTCGGCCGCTTCGACGCGACGGGCTTCCCGCTCGAATACAGGACGGAGCTGGTCGTCTACCGCGATGGGCGCGAGATCGGGCGCGGGCCGGTGACCGTCAGCCACCCGCTTTCGGCCGGGGGCTACCGCTTCCACCAGTCGGCCTATTTCCCGGACGGGGCCGCCCTGCGCGTCCGCGATCTGGCGAGCGGCCGGGTAGTCTTCGACGAGGTTCTGGCCCTGGTGGACCAGGCGACAACGCCCCGGATCATCGTCAAGGACACCGCAGGCGCGGTCCTGGTGGACGACGCCATAGTGCCGACCGACTTCCTCGGCGACGCCGCAGGGACGACCATTCGCATTCCAGGGACGGAGCGGCAATTCTGGGTGGGAGCGCGGCCCGGCGATAGCGAGACACCCTGGCAGCTGGTCGTGTTCGAGACGTCGCGGCCCGGGGGCGTGCGCGAGATCATCGCGCCCGGCGCCAGCCTGGATCTGGGCGGGCTCCAGCTTGAGTTCGCCGGCGTTACCAGCATCCCATCCTCGGCGGTGTCCGGCCTGCCGGGCGCGCAAGGCGCTGCCGTAGCCGAGCTCTCGGAAGGGCCGGATGGCCTCTTGCTGACCGTTGGACCAGTCGCCGGCAGGGCGCTCGCGCTTTCACCCGGCCAGCCCGTGATCGTCGACGGCTACGAGTACACGTTCGAGGGCCGGCGCGAATTCGCTGGCTTGACCGTGCGCCGCGATCCCGGCTCCACGTTCA
>DATMBD010000327.1:0-9015 GCA_035559355.1 Dehalococcoidia bacterium | reverse complement strand
CGGCGGCAAACCTTCGCCGTTCAAGGACATCCGCGTCCGCCAAGCCGTGTCCATGTCCTTCGACAGGGATACGTACATCGATACTTTCGGCAACGTCACGCCGTTCCGGTCCGAGGGTCTGCCTATCCAGACCTACTGGTACACGTCTATGGGTTACGTGCCGGAGTGGACGCTGGACCCGCGCGGCAAGGAGTTCGGGCCCAACGCGAAGTACTACCAGTACAACGTCGAGGAGGCCAAGAAGCTCATTCAGGCGGCGGAGTCCGCCTACGGCGGCACTTTCCCGGAAATTCCCAGCAGCCGCGTCAACGCCGTGTTCGGTGCCGTGTACACACAGCAGGTCGACGTCATGGAGCAGTGGCTGCGGGACATTGGCCTCAAGATCAGCTCCAAGCCGCTCGACTACAACCTGGATTACCTGCCCAACTACGTCACCAAGCAAGGCCAATTCGAAGGAATTCTCTTCGGAAGCGGGGCCACGACTTCGCCCGACGTTGTCGACTACTACGTCTGGCGCTTCTACTCCAAGTCAGGGGCGACGAGCGGCTCGCTGGGCCTCGGCGGTGCCGGCCCAGCCGACCCGGAAGTCGACAGGTTCATCGAGCGAGCAAAAGCCGAGTTCGACTCACCCAAGCGGCGCGAGATAATCCACGACCTCCAGCGCCACCTGGCCGAGAAGGCCTACGCGGTCATCCATCCAGGCGTGGCCGACAGCCTGTCTCTGTTGTGGCCGGCGATTCGCAACGTGGACGTCTGGCAGGGAGACTCGCGCGCGGCCCTGCCCGGCCTTTCGATCCTTCCCCTGTGGTACGACGACTCGAAACCGCACCGCGCTTGAGCCAGCGATGGGGTTGATGAAGGGTCCGGACTCGTTCGAGTCCGGACCCGCCATGGTAGCAGCCGAAGGAGGGCAGCTGTGAGCTATTGGGACCGATTCCTTACCGCGCGCGTGTCTCGGAGGCGGGGCATCTTGGCAGGAGCGGGCGGCGCCGCAGGAGCAGCCTTGCTTGCAGCCTGTGGCGGCGACGAAGGCGGCGATGAGCAGGCGTCTGGCGGCGCGGGTCTCGTCACCACGCCGGAGGACACGGCCAGCAAGGGGAAGCAGGGCGGCGTCTGGAAGCACTTCACCCGCGCGGACGCCACGCATTTCGATTCTCTGGTCAGCGACACGTCCCAGGTCGTGTCGATCAGCGGTTACCTTGCCTACACCAAGCTCCTGAAATGGAAGACCGCCAAATACCCTAACCTCCCCGACGGAAGCTCCGAGGGCGAGTCGGCGACGAGCTGGGAGATGAGCCCCGACAAGCTCACGCTCACCTTCAAACTCCGCCCTGACATGAAATTCGATCGCCGCCCGCCCACCAACGGGCGCTTGTTGGACGCCGACGACGTGATCTGGAGCTGGAAGAAGTACATCGCCAACAATCCGGGCTCGCGGACCTTGGCGTACGCGCCTGAGAACGCGTCCGCGCCCGTGGAATCGGTTCAGGCGCCGGACAAGGGGACGGTGGTCTTCAAGATGCACCACCCGGACGCCTCGATCATTCCGCTGTTCAGCGCCGCAGACAAGTTCTACATCTTCCCCATCGAGGCGGACAGCAAGTTCGATCCCAGGCAGGAAATCAGGGGCGCCGGGCCCTGGATCCTGGAGGAACACGTGCCGTCGGTCCGGTTCATCTGGGCGCGCAACCCGGACTATTACGTCAAAGGACGTCCCTTCCCAGACAAGGTGGAAGTGCCGATCGTTCCGGACCCCACGTCACAGCTCTCGCAGTTCAAGGCCGGCAATATCTACTCGGACGTGCACGGCGGCTTCGGCGGCTTCCAGCTTGAAATCGTCCCGACGCACAAGGAGCTGCCGGAGACCCTGATCTACGAAGCGCCGGTCTTCCCGGAACGGAACATCTGGTACATGACCTTCGGCTACGAGGGCAACTCCCCATTCAAGGACACGCGCATGCGCCAGGCCATGTCGATGATGATCGACCGCGAGGCCTACGCCGACGTCATCGATAACCGAGACAAGTTCGCGGCCCAGGGCCTAGAGCTGAAATGGAAGCAATGCACCATCCTCGGCGCCGGGTGGGGCGATTACTGGCTGGACCCGCAGGACGAGGCAAAATTCGGGCCGAACCACAAGTACCTCAAGCACAACATCGAAGAAGCCAAGAAGCTGATGGCCGCCGCGGGATTCCCAAACGGCACCGAGTTCGACTTCTACTGGCTGAACGACAACACCTTCGGCGCCCTGTACAACAACATCGTCCAGCTCTACCACGCCATGTTCAACGACGCCGGGTTGAGGGGGAACCTCAAGGGGCTTCCCTTCAATCAATGGGTCGACCAGATCGTGCAGGCCTACTTCTACCGCGAATTCACGGCTGGGACGAAGAAGGGCTTCAACGGCGCTCAGCTCATGGCGGAGCGGCCCTTCGCGACGCCCGCCAATCTAATCGCGTCGACGCTGCACTACCTGGGCGGCGCCTTCCACGGCATGACGCCGGACGGCAGGGACGCCCACAAAGGCGATCCGTGGTTGAACCAGATGTCGGAGAAGATCAACCTTGAGTTCGACCGCAAACGCCAGATCGAGTTGGTGCACGACGTGATCCGTTACGTGGCGGAGAAGGCGTATCACATCCCGCAGGGGACTTCGGCGAAGCAGTTCCAGCTCATCTGGCCCGTCCTCAGCGGGTATAACGCCACAATCGCCCCGCCCAATTTCACCAACTGGGGAGACGCGCTCCTCGATATCTGGATTGACAACACGAAGGCGCCGATAAAATCGAGCTAGGCGTCCGGTTTCGTGCCCGGGAAACGCGGAGCCAAACCCGGAGCCAGGTGGCAGCGCTAAAGCTGCCGCCTGGCTCGGTTCTGCATAGAAGTTGTCTTGGTTAAACTAAGGCGTATTTACCGGGTCAGGAGTTGCCCATGGCAGACGGGTTCAGCATCGAGGAAGGCTGGGTCACGGAGGACGCCGTCCACCAGCTTGCCGAGTGGTACAACGCCAACTGCCCGGACACGAGCAGCGTCACCTTCGAGGCGCATCTGATGGTCTTGCGCGCCTACGTGACCCTCCTCTCCGGGTCCCCCATCGACGCCTCGGCCGGTCTCAGCCGGGCGCGTTACAACATCCTCCGCCTGCTCTACCAGGCGCCTGAGAAGCGTCTGCTGATGGGGGACTTCGCCGAAGGCATGAACGTCAGCCCCACCAATATCAGCAAGCTCGTTGACTCCCTGGTCGCCGATGGCCTGGTTCGGCGAGAGACTCATGCGGAGGACAAGCGCAAGACCTGGGCCTACCTCACCGAGCAAGGCGAGGAGTTGCTCAAGGCATGCCTCCCGGCCGTCTCCGCCCACGTTCGAGAGATCTGGTCCGGACTCGACGAGGACGAGAAGAGGGTGCTGGCCCATCTCCTGGCCAAGCTGCGCATGCACACGCTCACCGGCAAGAGCACGCGGGCGCTCTCCGTCCTCAGGCGCCGCTTGGCGGCCGCGAACGCGTAGGAGCCGGCGGCTCCGCCTGCCACAGAAACGCTTCGACTTCCCGCCCTGGCGCTTGCGGCTGCCGACGCGGACAAGCTGAACGCCGCCGCCTAGACTGGAGGCGTGAGCCGCGCCCATCCGCGCCTGACACGGGCCAGTGACCGGACGCTCTTTCACGCCTTGACGGTGGAGGAGGCCGCCCACCGGCTGGGTACAGACCCGGCCTTCGGCCTCAGCGCATCGGAGGCGGCGGCGCGGCTGCGGGAGTACGGCCCCAATGCCCTGCCGGCGCCTCGCGGCCCGAGCATCGCTTCGTTGGCCCTCCATCAGTTCAATTCCGTCCTCATTTACGTCCTGCTCGCGGCGGCAGCCCTTTCGGCTTTCCTGGGGGATCTGCCGGAGTTCGTTAGCATCCTCGTCATCGCCGTGCTCAACGCCGGGCTCGGCTTCTTCCAGGAGTTCCGGGCCGAGCAGGCCCTGCGCGCCCTTCAGGCCCTTTCCGCTCCCGGCGCCACGGTTCTCCGGGAAGGCCTTCCAACCCGAGTGCCCGCCGACCAGGTAGCGCCGGGGGATGTCCTCCTTTTGGAGGCGGGCGACATCGTCCCCGCGGACGCGCGGGTGATCGAATCGATTTCGCTTGCGACCGCCGAAGCTCCCTTGACGGGGGAGTCCTTACCGGTCGAGAAGTCGGCGGAGGCCGTGGATGAGGCGGCCGATTTGGCCGAGCGCGCCTGCATGGTCTACCAGGGGACGACGGTCGTCCGGGGGCGCGGCCGCGCCTTGGTCGTGAACACCGGTGAGCGGACGGAGATGGGCAGAATCGCCTCCCTGGTGACGGCCGAGCCGCGTGGCCAGACTCGCCTCCAGCGCGAACTCAGCGAAGTCGGCCGCCACCTCGCTGTCGTGGTGGGCGGCGTCGCTGTGCTGGTGTTCGTGGCGGGGCTCGCGCGCGGCATGGCCCTAGATAACGTGCTCCTGATCGCGGCGAGCCTGGCCGTCGCCGCCGTGCCGGAAGGGCTGCCGGCTGCCGCCACCATCGTCCTCGCCGTCGGCGTCCAGCGCATGGCCTCCAGGCACGTCATCGTGCGCCGCCTCGGCAGTGTGGAGACGCTGGGCGCGGTGACCACGATCTTCACGGACAAAACGGGGACGCTGACTCAAAACCGGATGCATGTGGCAGATGCCTGGGCGGCAGCAGACGAACGCCGCCTGCTCCGGGCGGCCGCGCTCTGCAACAACGCTGTCCTATCGGAGGCCGGTGGCGCTAGCGGCGACCCCACCGAGGTCGCCCTTCTCCAGTACGCGGCGGCGCGCGGCTTCGGCCCGGACGAGTTCGCCTCCCGCTTCCGGCGCCTCCTGGAAGCGCCCTTCGACGCCGCCCGCGCCCGCATGTCCGTGGTCGTGGAGGACACGGCCACGGGGGAGCGCATGGCGCTGATGAAGGGCGCGCCGGAGGTCGTGCTGGAGCGCTGCCGGTGGGAGAGCGGTGAAAGCCCGGAGGCGGCGGCAGCGCGCGGCGCCGCCATGGCTGAGAAAGGCATGCGGGTGCTGGCGTTTGCCGAACGGGCACTCGCTGGCGACGCCGACGTTGAGGAAATCGAAAGCGGCATGCAGTTTCTTGGCCTCATCGGCATGGCGGACCCTTTACGGGAGGAGGCCTCTGCGGCCGTCCACCGCGCCCGCGAGGCGGGCATCCGCGTCGTGATGCTCACAGGAGACCAGCCTGCGACTGCAAGGAGCATCGGCCAGGCGCTGGGCCTGGACGGCGAGGCGGTCAGCGGCAGAGAGGTCGAGCGGCTGTCGCCGCAAGAGCTGCAGGAGCGCATGGCCTCCGCCTCCGTCTTCGCGAGGGTGACCAGCGACCACAAGCTCAGCATCATCCGAGCGGCGCGGCGGGCAGGCGGCGTCATCGCGATGACGGGCGACGGCGTAAACGATGCTCCCGCCCTGCGGGCCGCGGACATCGGCGTGGCGATGGGGCGGGGCGGGACCGACGTCGCGCGGGAAGCGGCGGACATGGTGCTGACCGATGACAACTTCGCCTCCATCGTGGCGGCCGTCGAAGAGGGCCGTACGATTCACGCCAATATCCGTCGGTTCATCCACTTCCTCCTCTCCTGCAACGCCGCCGAGGTGATCGTTGTCTCAGGAGCCCTGCTCGCCGCCGGCGAGGCCGTCCTCACACCTCTCCAGATTCTGTTCGTGAACCTCGTGACTGACGGGCTGCCGGCGCTTGCCCTTGGCGTGGAGCCGTCCGCGCCCGGCGTGATGAGCCAGCCTCCGCGGGATCCCAGGGTGGGCCTGCTCACCCGCAAGTCCGTCTTCACCGTCCTTACCATCGGGGGGCTGATCGCCGCGGCCTCGCTGGCTGCGTTTGCTATAGGCCGGGCCTGGGAAGACGACGACCTGGCGACCAGGTTCGCCTTCGGCACGCTGGTCGGTTCTCAGCTGGCGGCATCCATCGGCTTCCGGAGCGAGACGCAGGTGGCGGCGAGGCTGGCGCCAAACCTCTGGCTCGGGGGCGCCATCGCCTTGTCGGCGACCGCCGTCCTCGCGGTGTTCTACCTTCCGCCTTTGCAAAGCGCCTTCGATACGAGCGGGCTCTCGCTAGAGCAATTGGCGGCGATCGTCGGGCTCTCGTTGGCGCCGGTTTCGATCGTCGAGCTCACCAAGCTCGCGCTGACTCGGCTTCGCGCCTCGAGGCGGAGCGAGCCGTGACGGCCCCTTTGGTCCTTTTCGATCCCCTGGCCGCGGGCTACGAGGCTTGGTTCGAGACGAAGCTCGGCGCGTTCGTGGCGGAGCGGGAGCGGGATCTCCTCCTGCGCCTGCTGCGGGCTTCGCCGCGGGAACGGATCCTGGAAATCGGCAGCGGGACGGGATTCTTCCTGCGCGAGATTGCCCGCACGGGCGCACACTGCGTCGGTCTGGAGCCGTCCACGGGCATGCTCGAAGTCACCCGATCGCACGCCGTACCGGCGGTGGAGTACGTCAGGGGCGCAGCCGAGGCGCTGCCCTTCGCGCCAGCGTCCTTCGACGCGGCGATCTTCATGACCACCCTCGAGTTCGTCGCCAACGTGGATGCCGCTCTTCGAGAGGCAAAGCGGGTAGTGCGGCCCGGCGGGCGCCTTGTGGTCGGCGTCCTGAACGCGGCCGGGCCTTGGGCAGAGGCGCGACGGCGGGAAGGCGGGCTCTGGGAGAAGACGCGCTTCTTCAGCGGGGCGGAGCTAAGGACGCTTTTGACCCCGTTTGGCGACGTGACCATGGACTTCTGCGTGCACGCGCCGCCCTCCGCCGAGGCTTGGCCAACGGCTTTGTTGCGGGCCGCGGACTGGGTGCGGCGGTTGGTCAACAGGGAGAGCGGCGCCCTCATCGGGGCGCGGGTCCAGCTGAGGGAAGCGGATGCTTGAAGGAAAGCGCTACGGACTGCCCGCGGCAGGCCTCAGGAGCCAGTCACGCGAAGCTCGATGATCGTTTCGGGACCCCCAGGGATATAGCACTTCAGCTTCTGTGTGCCTTCTTCATTCGGAGTCGTGTAGTTGATTCTTCTCGTCCGCCCGGACGGAATCAGGACCTCCTCCAGCTTCGTCCCGTCCTCCCCCTCGAGCTCCCGGTCGCCCCGGGCCTCGTTCTTGACGACGAACGTCAGCTTCTCTCGAGTGCTTGCCGTCAACGTCGTCGGCGTGCAACCCGAATCGGTAGCCACTATCTCGATCTCGCGGCCGCCGCCGCCACCGCAAGCGGCGACCAGGACGCAAGCCAGGGCCAGGGAGACGGCGAGCATTCGCATTTGGTGAGCTCCTCAGGACTTCGCGAGACCGGGCTCGCGCTCGGCCCGGAAGCGGCCGAATCGAGATAGGAGGGCGGAGGCCCCGCCCAGAAAGGCCACTAATCCAAGCCCCAGATAGGACCAGTAGAGGACGATCTGTCCCCAGGTAGGGGCCGAATCGTAGCCAAGCAGCGCGTGCAGGAATTTGCCGAGCGTGGTTGTCTGGGAGACGATGGCGTCCGTATCCCAGGGCCGGCCGCCGAGGTTGCTGATGAGGCCGGACTCCTGAAGCTCGGCGACGCCGTTGGATAGAAGGCCCGCGGCTAGGACGAGGACTATGACCCCGCTCACGGCGAAGAACTGGCGCAGCGGCAGGACCCGGGACCCGCGGTACACGGCGTAGCCCATGACGGCGGCCACGGCGAGCCCGCCCGCTGCGCCGAGGAGGAAGAGGGCCGTAGAATCGCCCCGCTCAGCCGATGCCCCGGCGAAGAGCAGCAACGTCGTCTCCAGCCCCTCCCGGAGGACAGCCATGAAGGCGAGGGAGACGAGAGCAAGCAGCGAGCCGCTCGTCAGGGCGAGGTCGACGTTGCGCCGCAGATCTCGGCCGATGGTGCGGGCCTGCCGGCGCATCCAGAAGACCATCCACGTGAGGACGGCGACGGCGCCGAGCATCGTGATGCCCTCGAACGCCTCCTGGGAGCTGCCGGAGAGGCTGGTTGCGGTGAGCTCAAGGCCCGCGCCCGCTCCCACGCACACCAGGGCGGCTGCGATGGCGCCCGCCCACACCTCCTTGAAGTGGGCGCGGTTGCCCGTTTGGCGCAAGTAGGCGAGGACGAGCGCAAGGACGAGCGCGACTTCGAAGCCTTCACGCAGGAGGATGAGGAAGGAAAAAAGCATTCGAGGCCTCTGTCAGCCAATATTAGGAAGACCTAATTCCACTCATTAGTAATCCTGAACTGCTGTCTGCGTCAATAGTCGTCGGGAGATTTTTACAAGTCTGGGTGCCCGCAAACCTGGCTGGCCAGTCGCAGCCCGGCTTAGCCACGGGCCCTGCTGGCCCGAGTATGGGCGGAGGAGGGTTAGGAGATGCGGCCCAGGCTGACCTCGGCGCGAGCCGGGCATTAACAGCTGCGCGCGAAAGACCACATGAATCGTCCCGTCTCGCGCAGGGCGCTCAGCCTGAAGGCCGCCCCATCATGTTCGGCGCGAGGTTGGCGGCCGGATAGTGCCAAACGGCTACGAAATAAGGGACTGAAGGTCTCTCTGTTATTCGCTGCTCGAGAAATACGCGCCAAACGCCCAAGAAAGGGGCAAAAAAACATCCCGGGTCTTTACCCGGGAGCCCTCCTGTAAACGAAATCGAAGCTTAAACTTTCGAGACGATATCAGCTAACAAAAAAATTCGTCCGGCTCCGCCTCAGCTCACCATCCCCGCCATCCAGCGTTCCTTCGCTGATTGGGCCGTTCGCCTCTCGAACCTGGCCCCTCCTCCCACGTCTTGCGGGTCAGGAGCCTGAAGCCGGGCTTGGAAGAAAGTTCCTGGACATCTCACATCACCTTCCTCCTTTCTCTTTTCTGCCCCTTCCTCCATTCATATTTTAACACGAATTTCAAGCGATTTTTCAAGGCTCGCAAGGCCATCGGGCCAGGTCGTTCCCTATTTGGCGCTTGCCTGCAGAGGGTCTGACTGAGGCTTCGCCGGCAGCGGCAGCAGCAGGCGGTAAACGGTCACGAAGAGCACGGCGGCGGCGGAGCCCCAA
>DATMBD010000326.1:0-9468 GCA_035559355.1 Dehalococcoidia bacterium | reverse complement strand
ACCTGCGCCGGGAGGTCGCCGTCGTCCGGACGACGACGGTAACGCCGTCGTGAGGGCCTAGGGCGGCCGAGTGCGTGCATCTGGCTCGGCCTTGCCGAGGCCGAGGCGGCGAGCGCTACGATGCCGTCATGACCCTTCCGCCCGCAATCGAGGCCTTCGTGCGCGATGCGCGCGTGGCCCGCCTGGCGACCGTGGACGAGGCCGGCCGACCGCACGTGGTGCCGGTGTGCTTCGTCTACGCGGTCGGCGCCGTTTTCTCGGTCCTGGACGAGAAGCCCAAGCGCGTACCGGTGGAGCGGCTTCGCCGCGTTCGCAACCTCATCGAAAACCCAAACGTGCAGCTTCTCGTCGACCGCTACGACGAGGATTGGACCCGCCTCGCTTACGTCCAGCTGCGGGGCCGAGCCGGCTTGCTGCGCGAGGGAGAGACGCACGCGGCCGCGCTCGCCGCCCTGCGCCAGAAGTACCCCCAGTACCGCGACATGCGCCTGGAGGAGGCGCCGATGATTCGAGTGGCCGTGGAAGGCTACGTGGCCTGGGGCGCTGGCCTAGAATAGGCGTGAGATGGCCGAGGAATACGTGGCGACGGACAAGCGCACCGGGCTGGAGGTCACGGTCCGGGCGGACTTCCCCGAAGACCCCCAGGACCGCATCCGCATCGCCCGCACGTCCAACCTGTTCGCGCGCCTCATGTCGACGATCCTGACGACCTCCTCGGAGCGGGAGCGCCGGGAGGCCTTCATCGCCGTAGAGACGCAGATGGAGCTTGCGGACGCGCTCATCCGCCGCGACAGCGAGGAGGTTCAGCGCCTGCTCCAGGAAACGCTGCGGAAGCTGGGGATGACTCCCGAGCAAATGAAGGATCTCGAGGAGGAGATCAGGCGTCGCCTGCGGGACCTCGGCGGTCCCGGACTAGAACCCTAATCTTTACGTTAGAAGCATGTATCATAAGGGGACATGCGTCCCCTATTGCCCTGGACCCCAGCCGGCTGATGGCCGATACCGCCCTGGATGAAACGGAGGCCCACGCCTCCGAAGCAGCGCCGAACATGAGCGTGGCCCGCGCCTGGGCCAGCTCTACGCTCGTCGCCTTCCAGTTCCCGGTCTTTCGCATCGTCTGGCTTGGGAGCATCCTTGCGTTCCTGGCTTTCAACACGGCCTCGGCGGCGCAGAGCGTCGTCGCCTATGACCTGACGGGCAACAACCGCGCCGTCGGCATCGTCATGTTTGGCCAGGGCGTCTCGATGATCGTGCTCAACCCCATCGGCGGCGCCATCGCGGACCGCTTCGACAAGCGCCTCCTCATCATCGTGGCGCAGTCTGTCATTGGCGGCATCATCTTTGTGACCGCCGTGCTCCTGGCCCTCGACCGCCTGACCATCTGGTGGCTGGCTGGGGGCTCGTTCGGCACCGGCGCAATGTTCTCGTTCCTCGGCCCCACCCGGACGTCCCTCCTGGCAGAAGTCGTCTCTCCGGCGCGTGTTGGCAACGCGATGGCCCTGCTGCAGGTCGGCAGCAATGTCGGCCGCATCGCCGCTCCCGCCTGCGCCGGAGCCCTCCTTTCCTGGAGTCTGCTGGGCGCCACCGGGACCTACTTCATCATTTCGGCTCTGTTCCTCGTCATCATCTTCACGATGTCTCAGATACCGGCCAGTCCGCCGGCAAGCCGAGGAAGGCGCAGCCTCCTGGAAGACGTCCGCATCGGCTACAGCTACGTCCGCCGCCACAAGCGGCTCCTCCACTCCGTCCTCAGCTTCTACGCGGTCACGGCGCTTGGGTTCTCTTACTGGGTGGTCATGCCTGGCTTCGTCAAGGACGAATTGCACGCCGGCACGGCCGGCTACGGCTTCATCCTCAGCATTTCCGCTGCTGGGGGCTTGCTCGGCAGCTTGATCGTCGCCTCGCTTGCGGACTCCGCGCGAGCCCGGCTCTACCTCAAGGGAGCCAGCCTCGTCGTCGTTGTCTCCCTCGTCCTCGTCGGCTTCGCCCCCAATTTCGCGGCCGCGACCCTGATCATGATCTTCGGAGCCGGCGGCATCGCGGCTTTCCAGACCTTGAACAACGCCGTTGCCCTGCGCCAGGCGGATGCGGGCTACTTCGGCCGCGTCGCGGGGCTCCTGCAGATCGCCTGGGCGATGATCAACATCCTCAGCCTGCCCACCGGCTTCGTCGCCGATATCCTCAGCGAACGCTTTGTCCTCACCGCCGGCGGCGTCGCTTTGGGCGTCGTCGTCCTGCTTCTCTACCTCTGGGAACGGAGCCTGGACGCCGCCGACCGCCGCCTACCCGCCGCGGCCTAGCGCCCGGGGAGGCCGACGACCACTAAACGGCGCGCCGCGGCAGCGCCTCCCGCCCGCGCGCGACGCCGCGCCTGAGCAGGTCATAGGCGCCGAAGAAGGCCGCCGTGTAGAAGAGGTCGCCGAGGAGGGTGCCGCGGAAGAACGGCAGCCCGGCGACATAGCTCTGCCAGAGGCCTTCGATGCCGCGGTCGTAGGCGCCCGCCAGCCAGACGCCGGCGTTGGTGATGAGAAAGAACTGCACGGAGCAAAAGGCGGCCGTCGCGAGCACGAAGGCTGGCTGGCGATGGCGCTTGAGCAGCCAGCCGGCCGCCGTTGAAAGCCCAAACGAGGCGTAGATGTACGGCAGCGTCGAATGCCACAGCTCCCAGGGCGCGTACAGGCGGTCGAAGTGAACCCCCGCAAACGGGCTCACGTAGAGCAGCGCGTAGTCGCTCAGCAACAGCACGGCCAGAAGGGCGACGAGGCTTGCGCGCCTGGACATGTGGGCGCCTGTGAACAGCGCCGTCGCCGTTATGGGCGCGAAGTTCGGCAGATGGGGCAGCACGCGCGCCGCGACTCCGACCACGACGAAGACGGCTACGGCCAGGGCGGCCTCCCGCTTGCTCATCTCTGACCTCATCTCACGACCTCGTGTACTTGAACTCCAGCACGTCGCCATTTTGCACCGTGTAGCCGCTGACGCCTACATCCGAGGACTTCCCGTTGACGATGAACTGCCAATAGTCGTTGCCTTGGGCGGTCACGCCGTAGAAACCGGTGATGAATACTCCCAGGTCGCCGCCGAAGTCGCGGAAGCTGACGTTGGACTCGCCCAAAGCCTGCTTGATTGCCGTCCACGCTTTCTCGCCGGCGGGCACCTGAAACGCCATCGACACCTTGGGGCGTTCCTGGGGTGCGCCCGTGAAGTCGACAACCACGGTGCCGCGGACGACGGCCTGCGTCTCAACGGCGGCCGTGGAAGCTGACGAGCCAGCGGCGCCCGAGCCGCCGTCATCGGAGCAGGCGACGCCTGCCCACAGGGCGGGAAGCAAGAGGACCGTAAAGAAGATGCGCGCTTTCACCGAAGACTCCTTCCTTCGAGGGCCTTACCTCCGGAGCTTCACGCATGCGGGCGCGGGGCATCAAAAAACCCCGGCCCCGCCAAGACCAGGGTGTCAACGTCGTGTGCTTGCGCTCTGACGATGTCCCTGCCTCTACCGCGGAGGCTTCCGGAGACATGGTCACGGGCTGGCGGCCTGGCTCTCCTTCCTGCCGGAAGGACTACAGTTGCGGGACAGCGCCGGACTTCGACCGGCTTCGCATTTACTCCTCCCCTTACGAGAAGGACACCCGTGACCCGCTATTCGGTTATCGCCAAGCGTCCTGCTTGACGGCCCACAGTATAGGCTGGGCCGGCGGCGGGCTCAAGACGGTTCACCGTCCGCGCGGGAGACATCGCCCCGCCTGTCCGCGCCGGCCGGCCAGGGGCTGAGGACGGCAGCGAGCATGAAGCCCGCCACCGGCAGGAACAGCAGCCCGAACGAGAAGACGGTTATCCAGGAAAAGAACAGCGTCACCAGCACCGCCGCCCATACGTGAGCGCGAAGCGGCGAGAAGCCCGAAAGCACCGCCAGCCAGCTACCGAAGGAAACGCCGATGGGGAGACAGAGCCACAACAAGTCGGCCTGCGAGCCGCCATCGCCGGAGAAGAGGGCCGTGGCTGCAAGCATGGCCGTCGTGACGGCGAGAGCATAGAAAAATGCCAGACCCGCCATCCAGCAGGCGAAGCGACCCGTCGCCGTCCGGCCTGCCGATCGCGAGCGCGCTTCCCCGTCGATGCCGGCCTCGCATGAAATGCCCGCCGAGGCCACGTCCGCGTCCCTGGCCGGCAGCGTTAAACGCCCGGCGTCTGGATCTTCTCGACGGGCTCCAGAACTTGGCTCGTGCCCGCCAGGTTGACGGCGATGTGCGTCATCCCCGTCGTATTCGTCGCGCCGTGCCAGTGCTTCTCGCCTTTGGCGAACACGACGACGTCGCCGGCCTCCACCACCCGCTCGCCTTGCGCCTCGCTCGCGACGATGCCCTTGCCTTCGACGATGATGAGGCCCTGCTCGAAAGAATGCGTGTGCCACGTCGTGCGGCCGCCGGGAGAGAACTTTACCAGCAGCATGCGCATCTCTTCCGTCATCTTGTCGTCGATGAGGCCGTGGGCGTGGACCTGGCCGGTGAATATGGCCGAACCGGTGCGGTCCTGCCAGGCGTCCGTCTTCGTGCTGGCTACGTGCATGCGTTCCTCCAGTCTTCTCGAGCTGCGCTTAGCTTGGCGCGCCCGCCCCCGCTCGCACAACCCTTCCGGGATTTCCCGCCGTGGCGTTGACGCCGCGCGTGCTAGCCGAACGCCTGGAGCACCTTGCCGCCGGCCTCGACCGGCTTGGCGTCGATGAGGACGAAGGCGATGACGCAAGGCTCAGTGCCGCGGTTGACCCAGTTGTGGACGGTGCCGCGCTGGACGAGAACGTCCCCAGCTCTGAGGTGGACGAATTCGCCTTGTTCCAGCTCCATATCGATCTCGCCCGAGACGACGACCGCGTAGTCGATGGAGTCCGTGCGGTGCACGCGCTGGGCGTTGCCTGGATCGAACTGGACGACGCGGAAGACGGTGCCGCCCCTCAGCGTCGTTCCCGTCTCACGCTGGGCGCCGTCCTCGTCCCCATCGTTGTCGACGGGAAAGCCCTCCGTCGTCCAGATGACGGCGGCGCTCGTCCCCGGCCTGCGGCCGGCGGCGTTCCTCACGGTCTCGTCGATTTTGACCACGGCTCGCCCCTGGGCATCGTGCCCGGTAACCACGCGCCTTACTGCCAACGGCATGCGGAGGCCTCCTCCAGGCTAGCTGCTGCTTCAGCCGCAACTCCTTGGCTGGTCACCAGATTCTGCTCTCGTCAGTGAATCGTCGCCTCGAGGACCTTGCCGCCGGCCTCCACCGGTTTCGCGTGTATGAGGACGAAGGCGATGACGCAAGGCTCAGTGCCTCTGTTGACCCAGTTGTGGATGGTGCCGCGCTGTACCAGGACGTCACCTGCCTTCAAGTGCACGCTGGCCCCGTCGTCCAGCTCCATGTCGATCTCGCCCGACATGACTACGGCATAGTCGATGGAGTCGGTCCGGTGGACCATCGCCGGATTGCCTGGACCGAACCAGACGACGCGGAAAACGGTGCCGTTGGGATGGGTGATCCCCACCTCCCGCGTCGCGCCGTCCTCGTCGCCGTCGTTGTTGACCGGAAAGCCCTCCGTCGTCCAGACCACCGTCGTCTCGACCGCGCCCGACCTTCCGGGCCGCGGCGGCGAAATGCCGTCGATTTTGACGACGGCCTTTCCATCCGAGTTGTGGCCCGTGACGACACGCCTTACCTGCAGCGGCA
The DNA here is from genome assembly GCA_035559355.1 of Dehalococcoidia bacterium. Taxonomy (GTDB): domain Bacteria; phylum Chloroflexota; class Dehalococcoidia; order DSTF01; family WHTK01; genus WHTK01. The sequence goes on along the minus strand of DATMBD010000326.1, from coordinate 3,768 downwards.
TCTCTTGCTCCTTGCTCTTTGCTTGTCTAGACCGCCGAGAGGCTGACCGGCGTGCCGATCTCGCGCTCCCGCGCCCACTGATACGCCCAATAAGTCACAGCCACCGCCCAGATATTGATCCGGCCGCAGTCGAAGACCACGGTTTGGTCGTCGCGCTCGCGGACCTGGACTTCGCCGAGGATCACCTGGCCGAGCTCGGCGGCTATGTCCGAGCGCCTCAGCCTTCCGGAACGGATGGCTGAGCCGAAGGGCTCCCTGCCTGTGCTCTCGTCCTCAGTCGACTGCCAGGTTGGGAGGACGATGCGGGGCTCGGTGAGGACCTCGTCCGGAAGCTGGCCGCCGCCGATCTGAGTCACGAGCGCCCCCGGCTTGATCCAGGACCACTCGAGCACCGGCGTCCGCGTGTTCGTGGCCGAGTCGACGATGTCGGCGCCGCGCACCGCCGCTTCGGCGCTATCGACCGCTTCCACCCGGATGCCGAGCCACTCGGAAACCTCTCTGGCGAAAGCGACGCGGTGCTCGGCGGTTGGAGAGTAGACGCGGACGCGGTCGATGGAGGGCACGGCCCGGACGATGGCGTGCAGCTGACGGCGGGCTTGCTTGCTGGAGCCGAGGATGGCGAGCGTCTGCGCGCCCCGCGGCGCGAGGTACTTCGCCGCCGCGCCGGTGGACGCCCCGACCCGCACCGGCGACAGTCCCTCATACGGAACGATGCCGAGAAGCGCGCGCGTTTCGGCGTCGAGGAGGACGACGTAGCGCGTGTTCGTGCGGGGCATGCCCGGCGTGTTGCCGAAGACCTGAAAGCCGGTGACGAACGAGTCGTCCGTGGCGAAATGGATCTGGAGGAGGTTCGGCCGGTCCGTCTGGGTCTGGTCGACGAGGTTGGCGGAGCGGACGCGGCCCTGGTACTCCGCTATCGTCGCCTTTTCGACGGCATCGATGGCGGCGTCCATAGCCGCCGGATCCTGGAGGAGGGGCTGCAGGTCGGTCTCGGAGACGATGAGGGGGTGCAGCGGCATGGTGCGGCCTCCGGCGGGGAGATGCTTGGCGGGGCTTCCGGCAAGGGAGCGGCGGCAGCCTCGTCCCTGCCGCCTTGCTCCCTGGTGCTGGCTTGCTCTGGAGCCTGCCTACTTGCCCCAGAGCTCCTTGGTGGCGATGCGCGCGCCTTCAGCCATGGCCCGGAACTTTGCCCACTGGATGGAGGCGTGGGCAACGCGGCTGAGGCCGCAATCCGTGCCGGCAATCACGTTCTCGCGGCCGACAAGCCTCGCGTAGCGCAGCAGCCGCTGGGCGACGAGCCTGGGATGCTCCACGAACTCCGGCGCGCAGTGACCGAGGACGCCGGGCATCAGGATCTTGCCGTCCGGCAGCTTGACGTCCTCGAAGACCTCCCACTCGTGCTCGTGCTGCGGGTTCGCTGCCTCGATCGAGTAGCACTGGGCCTTGACCTTGAAGACGAGGTCGATGATGTCGCGCAGGGGGATGTCCTGAGTGTGCGGGTGGTGGGAGCTGCCCCAGCAGATGTGCAGGCGCACCATCTCCTCCGGGATGTCGCGGATGGCGTGGTTGATCGCCTCGACGCGCACCTCGGCGAACTTGCGGTACTCCTCGACGGACATCTCGGGATGGACGTGGTAGCCGTCCGGCAGGTCCGGGTCGTCGAGCTGGAGGATGATGCCGGCGTCGGTAATCGCCTTGTACTCCTCGTGCATGGCGTCGGCGATGGCGAAGAGCATCTCCTCCTGCGTCTTGTAATACTTGTTGCGCAGCCAATGTTCGATCGTCGCAGGGGCGAGCGCCGTCAGGACCAATTCTTCCACCTGGACGCCCTGGGCCGCCTCCTTGATGAAGGCGATGTCGCGCTTGTACTCCTCCTGGCCGATGTACTTGAGAGGGCCGACGCAGAAGACGCCCTCAGGCTGGGCCGGTCGGGGCACCGAAGGCTGCCGCCTGCCGAAGCCGGCCAGGCCCTGAGCGAAAAACTCCGGGAACACCTTCGACTCCCGGGCGGTGATCGAGCCGTAGTTGGGGTCATCGCCTTCGCCCAGGGGTCTGACTTCGATGCCGCTCAGGCGTCCGCGGGCGTACGTCTGCCAGCTGCGCTTCGTGTACTCGCCGTCGTTGACGATGTCGACGCCATTCTCTGCCTGGAGCCTGACCACCTCTTTGACGGCTTCTTTGATCCGGGCCTCGAGGGCCGCGTCGAAGGGGTCGCCGTCGCGGCGGCGGGCCATGATCTCGCGCAGGTCGTCGGGCCGGTGGAGGCTACCCGCGTGGCTGGTGAGGATTCGTTCCGTGCTTCGCTTCAACGTGTACCTCTCTCTAGGCGGGGGCGAATCTGCGGCGAAGTATAAGCCGCCGCGCGCGGCGAGAATAGGGAACCGGGACCAAAGTTAATGCCAGACCGTAGCCGGGGTCTCCCGACCCCCGCGTCGTCACATCGTAGCCGGGGTCTCCCGACCCCCGGCGCCATGACACCGTAAGCCGGGGTCTCCCAACCCCGGCGTCGTCAATCGAGAAACGTTTCCGGGTCTCCTGACCCCGGCGTCGTCTATCGAGAGACCGTAGCCGGGGTCTCCTGACCCCGGCGTCATGAGGCTGTAGCCGGGGGTCTCCCGACCCCGGCGTCTCGAATCGAGAAACCGTAGCCGGGGTCTCCCGACCCCGGCCTCACCCGCGAAATACGCCTCAAATCCTTTTCGGCGCGGCGACCGGTTCATGACAGCGTAGCCGGGGTCTCCCGACCCCGGCGTCAACCACCGAAATACGCCTCTAGCCGGGGTCTCCGGGCCGGGCGGTTCATAGCGATTCCTTGAGTAACGGTACAAGCCGCTGCAGGTGGCGAGAAGGGGGCTGGGGGATGACGGCGGGGTCGGGAGACCCCGCCTACGGGTTGGGGATGATTAACCCGTAGCCGGGGTCTCCCGACCCCGGCGTCATCCACCAAAATACGCGTCCAAATCCGTCTCGGCGCCGGGGTAGGCTGAGGAAAATCGATACGCGTCTTGGCGGTCGGCGAGACCGGCTTCCACGGGGTTCCGATGAATATACTCGAGGGTCAGACGCAGCTGTTCTTCATCCCGGATGACCCTGTCGTAGAAGCCCTCCTGCCAGATGGCGCCCCTTCGACCCTCCATTTCGTTGATCCGCTTCACGGTGTAGCCCTTGATGCTTTTCATGACATCGGAAATGGAGCCGCTGCGGGGGGCTACGAGAAGATGAAAGTGGTCGGGGAGGATCGCGTAAGCCAGGATGTAGGCCCGACCCGACCTGCTCATGTTGCGGATTGTTTCTTGCAGGATTTCGGCCCTGTTGCCATCGCGAAAGAGGGGCCGACGTTGCCGAGTTACGGAGACGACGTGGTAGCAGTAGCCGTCAAGGAGGAAACGGACCGGGCGGCTCATAGCGATTCCTTGAGTAACAGTACAAGCCGCCGCAGGTGGCGAGTAGGGGGCTGGGGAATGACGGCGGGGTCAGGAGACCCCGCCTACGGATTAGGGATGATTAGCCCGTGGCCGGGGTCTTCGGCCCCGGCGCCATGACACCGAAGCGGGGGTCTCCCGATTGGCCGGTTCATAGCGATTCCTTGAGTAAACGGTACAAGCCGCCGCAGGTGGCGAGAAGGGGTAGTGATGACGGTGGGGTCAGTCATGAAACCGTAGCCGCGGTCTCCCGACCAGGCGGTTCATGGCGATTCCTTGAGTAACGGTACAATCCGCCGTAGGTCGCGAGAAGAGGTAGGGCTGGGGAATGACGGCGGGGTCAGGA
>DATMBD010000325.1:0-2405 GCA_035559355.1 Dehalococcoidia bacterium | reverse complement strand
GACGTGTTTGGCCTCAAGTGCGGCACCACCTACTACTGGAACGTCTACGCCTGGAACTTCACGGCCAACGCCACGAGTAGCTTCTCCGTCATCCAGACCGGGGATTGCAGCGCCTTGATCGCGCCGCCCACAAACCTTCGGGCCGAAGCCCTGGCTTCTGGGCGCGTGCTGCTGGAATGGGACCCGGGCGCTGGGAACATCTGGTTCTGCGTGAACACGGCCCGGAGCTTCCGGGACCTCGCCGAAGGCGGGGCAACCTGGCGGAACCACGGCTGCTGGTCCACGTCGCCTCTGATCGTACTGTCGGGCCTGCGCTGCGGGACGGAGTATCACTGGAACGTCTTCGCCTGGAACTACTGGACGAACGCCACCAGCGCTTCTTCGAAATTCACGACGGCCGCCTGTGAGGAAGACGAGTCCTGACCCAAGGCGTGGGCGTATCGTCTCGTCGCCTCCGGGGAGCACCGTCTGCATCCCGTGAGACGCGGAATCCGGAGCCTGCCGGGGCGTCGATTGACAGGCGCGGCCGCTCTGTTCAGATAATCCAGCATCCCATCCCCGGTCTAGTCAGGACTCGCCATGTCATTCCCGGAGCTGAGAGCGTCTATCCCCGCGACCCGCGACACCATCTACATGAATACGGGCTTCACCGGCCCCTCCCCCGAGCCCGTTATCCGGCGCATGCGCGAGGTTCTGGAGAGGGAGAGCAGCGTCGGCCCGGCAAGCGTCGAGGGGCTGGCGCAGTCGCGGCGAATCGCCGAGGAGGCGCGCGAGGCAGTTGCCGAGCTACTCAACGCCGACCCGGACGAAGTCGCCATCACCCACGGGACAACCGAAGGTCTGCACGTAGTCATTTACGGTCTGGACTGGCGGCCCGGAGACGAATTCGTCACCTGCACTCTGGAGCACCCGGCGCTGGCGACGCCTGCCGGCGTCCTGGAAGAGCGCTACGGCGTCACCGTCAAGCGGGTCGAAATTCCCCCAAATGCTGCCCCTTCCCTCGCCTTGGAGATGATCGCCTCCGCGCTCACGCCGCGGACGAAGCTGGTGGCGCTCAGCCATGTCCAGTTCTCTTGCGGGCTCAAACTGCCCGCGAAGCAAATCGTGGACGCCGCCCACCGCGCCGGAACGCTGATCGCCCTGGACGGCGCCCAGACGGGCGGCCAGCTTGCCCTGGACGTCCATGCTCTCGGCGTCGACTTCTACTCGATCTCGGGGCAGAAATGGTGCCTCGGGCCGCAGGGAACGGGCGCGCTCTACGTCCGGCGGGATCACCACCGGTTGCTGGCGCCTCTCTTCACCACCCACGCCATGGCCGATAGCCGCGCCATCCCCGGCGAGGGCCCAGGCGGCGGCAATCCGCTCGCGCGCTTCCGGATCGCGTCGCAGAGCCCTGCCCTGACCGCTGGTTTCGCCGAGGCAGTGCGGCTCCTGACCTCCCTCGGAGTGGGAGAGATCGAGGCCTACACTCACGGACTCGGCGCGCGACTGCGTTCCGGCCTTAGCTCGATTCCCGGCTGTACGGTGACGGGACCGCTCGCGGCGGAGGCGTCCTGCGGGCTGACGGCCGTGGCGGTCGAAGGTTGGGAGCCTCGGGATTTGGTCGATGCCCTCTGGGAGCGCTATCGCATCGCCGTGCGGGCTGTAGCCAATCCGGCGGCGATCCGGTTCAGCACCGGCGCCTTCAACACCGAGGAGGAGGTCGACCGCGTGCTGGAGGCGATGCGAGCCCTAGCAGCCTCCGGACCTGGCGTCTTCGATTCGGGAACGAAGTCCTGAGGTTGCGACCCAGCCTCCCATTTCCGGGCTACATGCCGTCGCTGTCGGTGGTATTATCGCGGCACTCCGGTCTCGTCAGGAGCCGAATGCCTTCATCGAGGAAGCGCGAACCGCCGCTCCAGCGCCATCGCCGCCAACCCGCGCACGCGGCGGCCGAAGGCCGCGGCCTGACGCCGGCGTCGTCAGGGCACCTGCCTGGAAGGGCCGGGGTCTTGCGGCTGCAGCAGACGCTGGGCAATGCCGGCGTCGCCCGCCTTCTCGCCGGCCCCCAGGCCGCCACCCACGCCCTCGCCGCGCTGATTCAGCGTCAGGGGCCGGCCGTCGAGGAAGCGCCGGCTGGGACGGAGGGCGCCCTCCTCGACGCCGCTGCGATCGCCGACGCCCGCCGCTACTACACCGCCCAGCCTTGGCTTTACACGCCGGCGATCATTGCCCAGCTCCGCGGCGCCCTCGGTCTGGATCCCGATGGAGGCGTCGATGACGCGCTCGTGCTCGCCGTCGCGGAGTTTCAGGCCACGGAGGGCGCTGGCGACCCGGCGCTGAAGATCGACGGCAAGGCAGGCCCCCGCACCCTGCCCCGCATCTTCCGCGAAGGCCTGAACGTCGAGGAAACGGGGCGGGAGTTC
>DATMBD010000324.1:0-4690 GCA_035559355.1 Dehalococcoidia bacterium | reverse complement strand
CAAGGACAACCTCCGCATCGCCGTGACTGCCGCAAAGCAGCGCGGCGAACCGCTCGACCACGTCCTGCTCTACGGCCCGCCGGGCCTAGGCAAGACGACGCTCGCCTGCGTGCTGGCGAACGAGATGGGCGTGCAGGCGCGCGTCACGTCCGGGCCCGCCATCGAACGCCCCGGCGACCTCGCCGCTATCCTCACCAACCTGGAATTGGGTGACGTTCTGTTCATCGACGAGGTGCACCGCCTGTCCAGAGCCGTCGAGGAGATCCTCTACCCGGCCATGGAGGACTTCGCGCTGGACCTCGTCATCGGCAAGGGGGCAGGGGCCCGCAGCGTCCGCCTCAGCCTGCCCCGATTCACCCTCATCGGCGCGACCACGCGTTACGCCATGATGAGCCCGCCCTTGCGTGACCGCTTCGGCGCCGTCTACCGCCTCGACTACTACGACGAAGACGCCATCGCCCAGATCGTGCGGCGGTCGGCGGGCGTCCTCGGTGTCGCCGTCGATGACGAAGGAGTGGCGGAGATAGCCCGCCGTTCCCGGGGGACGCCGCGCGTGGCCAACCGCCTTCTGCGCCGCGTCCGCGATTATGCCGAGGTGATGGCTGGAGGCGTAATCACGGGACAGGCTGCCCGCGAGGCCTTGAGCCGCCTCGAGATCGACCCCCTCGGCCTCGACGAAGTCGACCACCGCATCCTGCGGTCGATTATCGAGAAGTTCCGTGGCGGGCCAGTGGGAATCGAGACGATCGCTGCCTCGATTTCGGAGGAGGCCGACACTATCGAGGACGTGTACGAGCCCTACTTGCTGCAGCTTGGCTTTTTGGCCCGGACGCCCCGCGGTCGCGAGGCGACGGCCCGTGCCTACGAGCACCTGGGCCTGCAGCCCGCCACCCGGGCGCCGCAAGCCCAGCGTCCGCTGTTCGAGGCCTGAGCCACGCCCCTACGGGAGCGACAGGGAGTCGCGTTAGAATCGGGTACCGAAGCCGGGAGCAGCCTGATGCGCCAGAACGTTTCCTCCAACTCGCCCTTCGAGCCCGTCATCGCCTTCAGCCGCGCCGTCCGCGCCGGAAATCACGTCTTCGTCTCCGGAACGGCGCCCTGGGGCCCGGACGGGACCCTCGTTCAGGGCGATGTCTACGCCCAGGCCAAGCAATGCATCGCCAACATCGCCGCGGCCCTGGAGAAAGCAGGCGCTTCGCTCGCGGACGTCGTGCGAACGCGCATCTACATCGTCGACATGCAGCGCTGGGAAGAGGCCGCCCGCGCCCACCGCGAGGCGTTCGCGGGCATCATGCCGGCATGCACGCTCGTCGAGGTCAGCCGCCTGGCGGCGCCGGAAATGCTCGTCGAATTGGAAGCGGACGCGGTGCTCGAATAGACGATCCGGGTATTCCCCACTGGCCGCGGCCGGCTGGCCGGCCGATAACCTTTAGAGTCCTCCCACGTCCTACTTCCGACCTTCGGGTCCCTCCTTGAGCGGGGCGAGGAGGGCTCGCGCGGCTTGCTACCATGGTGCTCTTACTGTCAGGTCTGGCGTTGCAAGGCAATTACGGTACAATATGCCGCGGCTCTGATTATGTAGGGCCGAACCAGGCTAACCGGAGGAACCCCGCATTCCGGTAAGGCGAAGACTCCTGCGCGCCGGCAAGGCCCGTATATTTCGCGGTCGCATCTATCCGCCGGCGCCGAAGCATCCCTGGTACGTCTTCCATCTGCTGGTGGTGGGCATCGCCATGCTCGCCGGGCTCGGCGCCACCGTCTTCCCCAACGGGATGGCGTCGGGCGAATCGCGTTCGACGGCGCCGCGAGCGGGGCACGAGTCCCTGGCGACTTTCGACGCCCTGGCGAGGTTGGGCCTCGCTTCGCAGGCGTTCTCCGGCCCGCCGCGCTCAGACATAGAGACCGCTGCGTCCGTGGAGCCCACGGCGACGCCTTCACCCAGCCCCACGCCCACGCCTGAGCCGCCCGTGTGCGTGGACGATCCCTCCCACCCGCTCTACTGCATCTACACGGTCGTCTCCGGAGACACGCTCTCCGGCATCGCCCAGAAGCTGGGGTTTTCGGGCAACGCTTCCCTATCCGCGGCGGAGATGCTCGCGCAGAGCAACAAGCCGGACGTGGTAAGCTCCGACCAGATCGTTCCCGGCCAGCGCCTCCGCGTCCCGAAGCAGTCAGGCATCCTCCATACCGTGCTCGTCCCGGAGTCGCTGGGCGAAATTGCGGCCGCTTACGGCGTCACGCCCGAGGCCATCGTCTCCGTCGCAGGGAATAACATCGCGGACGCGAACTCGATCCGCCTCGGGCAGGACCTGCTCGTCCCGGACCCCGTGAAGCTGCCGCAAGTGGCGACAGCGGCCGCGCCGCCGCTGCAGACGCCGCAGCCCGAAGAAACGCCGACCGTCCAGCCGACGCCGACGCCCACCGACACGCCGGAGCCGGAGACCCCGGCGGCGACGCCCACTAGCAGCCCACGGCGCACGCCGACTGTCGCGCCGTCGCCATCCCGGACGCCGAGGCCAGGCCGCCCCTCGAACTTCGGCTTCATCTGGCCGGTCCAGGGGCCGATTTCCAGTCCCTTCGGCCCGTCCCATCCCTTGGGAATCGACATCGACCTCTACCAAGATCCAAACGCGACTATCGTCGCCGCCAAGTCCGGAATCGTGACGTTCGCGGGCGGCAACCCGTGCTGTTCCTACGGCCTTTACGTGATCATCGACCACGGCGACGGCACCCAGACGCTCTACGCTCACTTCTCCAGCATCGCCGTCCAAGCAGGGCAGTCAGTCGCCCGCGGCCAAAAGATCGGCCTAGGCGGCCGTACGGGTTACGCCACCGGCAACCACCTCCACTTTGAGATTCGGGTCGACGGTAAAGTGGTCGATCCGATGCTGTTCCTTCCCTAATCAGACGGCGCGGAAAACGCTAAGCTTCAGGCCCGCGGCAGCCGTTACTTTGCGACGCTGGCGGCGGATTCTACCTACAGACCGGCGAAACGGGGAGGTCGAGATGACGGAAAGGCAACCGGACGCCGACACGCCGCTTCTTTACCGGCGGAGCACCCGCCGCGCGGTCCTCGCCGGCGCGGGCGCCGCCGCATCCCTCGCCGCCCTTTACGCCGCCTTCGGCGACCGCTTCCTCGGCGGCCCGAACCCACCGGCTGCGGCTGGCGAGGCCCGAGCCCTCGAGCGGGAAGAGGTGCGCATCAGCCATCTCCTCCGGCGGGCGGGCTTCGGCGTTTCCCAGCCCGAGCTCACGCGCTACTTGCAGATGGGTCTCGATGCCACGCTGGACGAGCTTCTGAGTTTCGAGGCCGTCGACGACTCGGAGGCAGAGCGGCTGGCTGACGCGCTCCCGCTCGATAACCGCGGCGCGCCCGTTGCCCGCTGGGTCGTCCGCATGGCGAACACGAAGCGTCCCCTCCAGGAGAAAATGACGCTCTTCTGGCACGGCCTCCTCACCAGCCAGCTGAGCGTGGTGCGAGACGGGAACGCCATGCAGGCGCAGATAGACTTCTTCCGCGCCAACGCCTTCGGTTCTTTCCCGGACCTCCTCAAGGGCATCAGCCGCGACGCCGCGATGATGGTCTACCTGGACATCGATGGCAGCCGTGCCGAGGCCCCGAATGAGAACTACGCCCGCGAGCTGATGGAACTCTTCGCGCTGGGCGTCGGCAACTACACGGAGCAGGATGTCCGCGAGGCCGCGCGTGCGTTCACCGGCTGGAGGGTGCCAAGACAGCGCGGCGATTCCGGCCCTACTCTGGGAGAGCCGGTCTTTCTGCCGCGAATACATGACAACGGTGTGAAGACATTCCTCGGCCGCACCGGCAACTTCGGCCCCGACGAAATAGTCGACATAATCACGGAGCAGCCGGCATCCGCGCGCTACATCGTCAGGCGCCTGTTCTCCTACTTCGTCTATCCCGACCCAGACGACGAAGACCTGGAGCCGTTCACAGCCGTCTATCTCGCCAACGGTCGGAGGATCGGGCCGGTGGTGGAGGCTCTTTTCAAGTCGGACGTTTTCTATTCGCCGCGCGCCTACCGAGCCTTGATCAAGAGCCCCCTTGAGTACGCCATCGGCGCCCTCAAGGCGCTGGGGCTGCAGAACGAAGCCTCGGCGCTGCTCGTGGCGCCCGGGGGGCCGGAGGGCGGCCGCGGCGGCGCCGGCGGGCGCCTGGGGGAGATGGGCCAGGTCCCCATGGAGCCTCCCAACGTGGCCGGCTGGCGAGGCGGCCCCGCCTGGCTGAACAGCGCGACAATGTTTGCCCGGCTCAACTTCATCGACGCCGCCAGCCGCGGACTCTTGTTCCCGCGCGGCGTCCGCCGTGCGGACCCGGAGCTGCCATTCCAGACGGCAGCGGAAGCGCTGGACCTCTACCTGCCTCTGCTTCTCGACGACAACGTGCCCGAAGAGCAGCGCCAAACGTTCATCGAATACGCGGGCGGTCTGGACGCCGTGCTTTCGGCGGAGAAGAAGCAGGGCCTCGTTTACCTGCTGCTCGGCTCGCCCCAGTTCCATCTCGCCTAGGAGGCAGCCATGATCAGCCGCCGCGATTTTCTGAAGCAGAGCATGGCCGTCGTCGCGATAGGGGCCGGCGTGCCCGGCGTCTTCGCCAAAGCGGCCCTCGCCTCCCGAGCCGAAGCTAGCGCCGGCGCCGCCCGCACACTCGTCGTCGTGCAACTGGCGG
>DATMBD010000323.1:0-2770 GCA_035559355.1 Dehalococcoidia bacterium | reverse complement strand
AAGCTCTGGTCGCGGACGAAGCCCATGCGCTCGTACATGCCGCGGGCAACGTCCATCCACTCCGTGGTGTGGAGGCCCAGCGTTTCGATGCCCAGCTTACGGCAACGGGCGATGCACTCCTCCACAAGCGCCCGGCCGACGCCGCGGCCGCGGTGCTCGGGCAGGACAGCGAGGCGGAGCATGCCGGCCCAGCGCGGCGGCCACTCGCCCTGCCCCGAAAGCGACCCGTCCGGGTAGAAGGTGACGGAACCCGCCAGCCGTCCCCCTATTTCCGCAATCAGCACCTGCGCCTTCTCGAGATGGCCGTCCATGCGGCCCAGCATCTCGAAGTAGCGCTTCCAGGCTTCGGGCGGATAGCTGGATTCGTACTGCGCGTAAGCCGCCTGCACCAGCCTCCCCACGGCCTCGGCTTCAGACGGCCTCGCCTCCCGGATGACGAGGTCGATAGCGCCCGGCTTCGATTCGGCAGTCACGGGCCCATTATGCGCGATTGTTGCTGCGCCCGGGCTGCCGTACTGTAAGGCCGCCGATATCCCTCAGCGTCAAGAAAGGACCGCCATGCCAACCGAGCACATCAATCCAGACGCCGTCTCCAGGCCCAACAACTACACGCACGTCGTCGCCGCCGAAGGCCGGCGCATCGTGTTCGTCTCCGGCCAGGTGGCGCTCGACAAGGACGGCAACGTCGTCGGCAAAGGAGACTTGGCCCGGCAGGCGGAGCAGGTGTTCGAGAACCTGAAAGCCTGTCTGGCCAGCGTGGGCGCGACCTTCGCGGACGTCACGAAGATGACCACCTTCATCGTCAACTACCAGCCGGAGCACCGCGCGGTCTTGGGCCAAGTCCGCCAGCGCTACCTGCCGGCGGACAAGCCGCCAGCCAGCACCCTTCTCGGCGTGCAGGCGTTGGCGATGCCCGACATCCTAATCGAGATCGAAGCGACGGCTGTCCTGCCGTAGCCTGCGCGCATGTCACCATCGCGCCTGGGAATGAGGCGGGCTCGAGGATCGGGGCGGCTTTAGGGCCGGGGCCGAGGCCTGCGCCCCCGTCACCGGGCATTTCGTCAGCAACGAGCTGCCAGTGGCTGTCCCTGATGTCGCAGGTCACGCCGTCGCGGACGGCCGTGTACGTGACCGCCGTGCCGATGCCGTCCTGCGGGTCCTTGCGGATGTGTTCCCTGGCGCCCTCGAAGATCGCTTTGAGTTCGGACATTCTGCCTCCTTGGTCTGAGCTTGCGAAGTCGCGGCAGACCGCCTCGGAGGCCGAGGCACGCTACGATTCGACCTCCGCCACCATTTCGACCTCCACCGGCACGCCGAGGGGGAGGCTGCCCATGCCTACGGCCGCGCGGGCGTGCTTGCCAGCCTCGCCGAAGACGGCGGCAAGCAAATCGGAGGCGCCGTTCATCACCTGGGCGTGCTCCGTGAAGTCCGGCGTCGCGTTCACGTAGCCCGTGATCTTCACGACTCGCCGCACGCGGTCGAGGCTGCCCACCTCGACCCTGAGGCGCGATAGCAGGCCGATGGCGCAGAGCCGCGCGGCCTCGTAACCCTCCTCGACCGAGACTCCCGCGCCGAGCTTCCCGATGGCGCGGCTGCCGTCCGGCCGCACCGGCACGACCCCCGAGACGAAGACCAGGTTGCCGGTGCGCACGGCCGCCACGTAATTGCCGACGGGCGCCGGCGCCGCTCCGATTTCGATTCCGAGTTCCTTTAGCTTCTGTTCCGCGCTCATGCTGGAGATGGTAGCAGCGCCGGCGGTCGAAATGGACACGCCCCGAACTCGGACGTGGACGGCCTCCCTAGCCCGGTCGTCGTTGGCCGCGTCGCAAGAGCGCCTCCAGTTCCTGGATGCCGTCCCGCACGTAGACGTCGTCGCCGATGTCGAGGCCGTGGAGGATGCCTAGGAGGGGGTAGCGGATGTCCAAGAACCGCAGCTCCGGCATCATACGCGCAAGAGCCGCGTCATCGATCCCGGCTTCACGCAGGCAGGCCGGCCGCTGCTCCTCGATGGCCAACGCCTCGAAGCCGAAGACCGGCAGCCAGAGGTCGAGCGCGGGGCTGCTGACGGCTGCGTCGCCGAAGTCGATGACGCCGCAGAGGTCGCCGGTGACGGGGTGGATCAGGGTGTTGACGGCCAGGTCCGTGTGCACCAACACCGGCTGGAAGGCGAAGCTGGCGTTGTCGTTCAGGTAAGCCTCGTAGACGGCTTCGATGTGGCTGCGCGCCTCGCAGCTGACGCGGGGAAAGACGCGTTTGATGACGTCTTCGTAGTGCCGAGAGCGGTCCTCGCGCAGGCGGGGCCCGTCGAACAGGGGCACGCCGAGCGAGAGGGCGGTCGCGGCGGGAAAACCACGCAGCTCCCGCAGGAGACGCCCGAACTGGAAGCCGAAGCGCGGCGAAGGCCTGCGAGACGCGTAGAGGACGATTTCGCCTTCGAGAAACGCATGCCCGGCAAACGGCGCTCCGTTCGGCCCTTGCTCCGCGAAGATGGAAGTCACGGCTATGGGCACGGAGAGCGCCGGCGCCAGCCGCGGCGTCAGGGCGTGTTCGAGTCGCAGCGACTGGGCGCTGGTGCGGCCTCCCAGCTTCCAGGCTGACGTGCCTTCACGCTTGGGGAAGCGCAGAACGTGATCGCCGGCGCGAAACGCCCAGAATTCCCAGCCCTCGGCCAGGAAGGACACGGGGGCGTTTGCCAGGTGAGGCGCGGCGGCGCGCAGCGCCTGGCGGACGTCTTCGTCCGTGGGACGGGGCTTCTCCACGGCCCAAGGAT
>DATMBD010000322.1:0-2606 GCA_035559355.1 Dehalococcoidia bacterium | reverse complement strand
GTCGTCGCCGCGCTGCGCAGCCCCGCCTACGCCTGCTCGGACGTCGAACTAGCAGCCTATCGGCTGGACGCGAACTCGTTCAACTACCTCTCGCCGGACCTCGACGAAGCGAAGGGCCGCGTGGCGGAGGCACTGCGCGACCTGCGGGAACGCCACCAGGACCGCGCCGGCTCCATCGCTGTCCTGGCGGAGCGCTTCGTCGCAGAGCGCCGGTTTGTAGAGGCGGGGATGTATGACGCGGGAAACCGCAACGCCTTCCGCCGCGCCCGCTTCGTTATCGAGCAGGCGCGAGCCTTCGAGGCGGACGGCCCCCAGAGCCTGCGCGCCTTCATCGACTGGCTAGAGCGGCGCGCCGGCGAGGCGATCCTCGACCACGAAGGCGCCGGCCTCGACGATGACGAGGATGCGGTGCGCGTGCTGACCATCCACGCGGCCAAGGGGCTTGAGTTCCCCATCGTCTTCCTGGCCGGCCTTGGCGTTGGGCCCAGCAACCGGTACGGCGTGCTGGGCCTCGACCGCTCGTCCGGCGCCGTCTCCGTGTCAATCGGCTCGCGCACGCGAGGAGCGAACTTTCGGCTCGGTCCAGTGGACGACTTCGAGGAGCAGGAGAAGGCGCACGAGGCGGCGGAACGGGACCGCCTCCTCTACGTGGCGGCGACGCGGGCGCGTGACCACCTCGTCATCTTCCTCTATCACCACGAGAGAGCGCGAAACACTTTCGCCCAGCGCCTCATCGAGGCCGGCGCCTGCGAGGCGGCGGCCAAGCTGCCGGAGCTGCCGCCGGCCGCAGCCGCCGCCCTGGCTCCCTTCGCGGGTCTCGAGGTCGATCCGCCCGAGGTCGCCGACGCAGACTTTGCGGCTACGCGCGCCGACCTCGTCGCGGCGGCGAGGCCAGGCCCGGTCACCAGCGCGACAGCCCTCAGGGCCGGCGAAGGAGAGCGCGAGTACGAGAGCGAGCCCTGGGCTCGCGGTCGCGCCGGCACCCACCGAGGGCGCGCGGTACACGCCGCGCTGCAGGTCCTGCCCTGGGACGCCGATGAGGAGACGATCACGGCGCTAGCCCGCGCCCAGGCCGTCTCGGAGGCCGTGCCCGAGGAGGCCGACCGCATCGCGGAGCTGCTGCGTCGGGCGCTCGATGCAGAAGTTGTCGGGAGAGCGCGCACGGCGCGCCGCGCGGTGCGCGAGGTGCCGTTCGCCCTCGTTCAGGACGGCGTCACGCTGGAGGGTTTCGTGGACCTGGTCATCGAGGGCGAGGATGGCCTCGAGCTCGTCGACTGGAAGACTGATGCGGTCCCCGCTGAGGCCGTTCGCCGCCGGCTGGAGGACTACCGGCTGCAGGCCGGCCTCTACGTCCTCGGCCTGGAGCGCGCCACAGGCAAGCGCGTCCAGCGGGTCACCTACGTCTTCGTCGACCCCGCCGTCGAGGCATCGCCTGGAGAGCCGGCACAGCTCGCGGCGGAGGCGGCCGAGCGCTTGCGGGAGCTACGGCACGCGTAGGAGCTGCTGCCGTTCGGCCGAGCATATCGTTAGGGAGCCGAATATGACGCTCGTCCTGCTTTCGGACCTGCACCTGGAGGCGACATTCGCATGGATGGGCGGAGCGCCTGATGCCAGACGCAGGCGGCGCGACGCCCTGAGAAGGGTGTTGCAGCGGATAGCGGATCTTGCCCGTGAACGTGAAGCGGAGGCGCTGCTGTGCGCCGGCGACCTCTTCGACCGCCCGGACCCCAGTCCTGACACCGCTGCCTTTGTCCGCCGCGTCTTTGAGGAGTTGACACCCATTCGAGTCTTCATCGCTCCCGGAAATCACGACTGGTACGGCGAGGGCAGCTTCTATGCGCGTGCGACCCTCAGCGATAACGTCCACGTTTTCAGGGGGGCCAGGTTTACGCCTCAGCCCCTCAGCGAGGGCATCACCCTCTGGGGCGCTGCGCACTGCGCGCCGGCGAACACGGATGGCTTCTTCGATTCCGGCTTCCGGGCGGACGGGCCAGGTATCCATCTGGCGCTCTTCCATGGATCGGAGCGTGGCTGGTTCACCGCCCAGGGAGGTGGCAAAGCGCCCCACGCACCCTTCGATGAAGCGCAAATCCCAAGGTCCGGGCTCCATCACGCCTTCGTCGGGCATTACCACAACCCGAAAGAGGGCCCATACCACACCTATCCGGGCAACCCGGAGCCCCTCGCCTTTGGGGAAACCGGCGTGCGCGGCGCCGTCATCGTGAGCTTGACGCCGAAGGGCGAAGTCGACAAGCGCGAGTGGGTGCAGGTCGCGGTGACGCCGGTGCACGACCTGGAGGTCGAGGTCTCCGGCTGCGCGGACCGAAACGCCGTGCAGGAACGCGTGGCCGACAAGTTAGCAGGGCTTGGCGGCATCGCCAGGCTGCGCCTGGTCGGCGAACTGGACGAAAGCGTGCATCTTGAGGAGGGGGACATCAGCGATGTCCCGTCCGGTCTGGAGGCCCTGAAGGTCGACCTCTCCGGGCTGCGTGTGGCGTACGATTTCGACCGCATCGGGCAGGAGCAAACGGTCCGGGGCGAATTCGTGCGTGACGTCATGACGGCGACTGACCTCTCGGAGGTGGACAAGCGGCGCGTCCTCGTCG
>DATMBD010000321.1:0-6438 GCA_035559355.1 Dehalococcoidia bacterium | reverse complement strand
GCCGAAAGCGAAGGTGCCCACGAAGTAGTTGGCGCCGCTGGCTTCCAGGAATGCCTGGACTTGGCGGCGGACGGTCTCGGGCGAGCCGGCGAAAACTCCTCCCCAGCTCAGCGCGGTATCGAAGTCGCCGCGGCGCGACTCCCCACCCTCGCGGCCAGGCCGGGTCATGAAACTCCGGTCGAAGGCGCTGTAGGCGCCGCGGGCGACCTCTAACGCCTCCTCATCCGTCTCGGCCACCAGGACGTGACGCGTCGCGCCCAGCAGCGGCGCCGTCACGTGGGCGTTGAGACGGTTGGGGTCGCCGGCGTGCTCCGCCCATACCCGCCGGTACTGAGCAATGCCGCTGGCGATCACGTCCAGGCTCGTACGCGTGAAGCCGAAGAGGGTGTTGAAGCCGTGCTCGGCGACCCAGGGGATGCGGTCGGCGCTGCTAGTCGGGTACCAGAGAGGCGGGTAGGGCTTCTGGTAAGGCTCGATGGAAAGCGGAGCGTCCTTCACCGTGTAGTAGCGGCCCTGATAGTCGACCCTTCCTTTCGTCAGGCCCATGAGCAAAATCTCGAAGCACTCCTGAAAGCGGTCTCGCGACTCAGCGATGTCGACGCCGTAGATGGCAAGCTCCTCGGGGGACACGCCGCGGCCAACTCCGAGCTCGAGGCGGCCGCCGCTAAGGTGGTCGAGCAAGCAGACCTCCTCGATGTTCCGGAGCGGGTTGTAGAGCGGCAGCAGCTGCACCAGCGGGCCGAAGCGAAGGCGCGTCGTGCGCTGCGCGGCGGCGGCGAGAAAGAGGTTCGGCGAAGGCGCCACGGCCAGAGGGGTGCCGTGGTGCTCGGCGAGGTGGTAACACCAGAAGCCCGCCTCGTCCGCGTATTCCAGCATGCGCAGGCGCTGCTCGTACGTGTCATGGAGGCTTAGGGATGCGTTCCGGTCGATCCAGTCGAAGATGCCGAACTTGAGGCCGTTATTAGGGAGAGCCGTGGTCATCGCTGCGTCCGTTCCTCCGTACCTTCGCCTTTGGGCGATTCTACACGCACCTGGACGAGCGAGGACGGTTCCGGGCTCCAGCGAAGCCCATGGCCGCGGCCCTTCCCCAACGCGAAAGCGACGGCAGCCGGCGCTCTCGGCCCGCAGCCGCTAGTTCGCCTGCATCGAGGCTTTGATCCGCTCCACCAGCCAGCGGTCCAGCGTGTCCGCGTACTCGCGGCGCCGCTCTATGTAGTTGCTCCTCAGGACTTCGTTCAGGTTGCGCTGAAGAACGATGCGCCGCTCGAACGCCGGGTTAGCAGGGAAGTCGGCAAGCGAGCCGACTTCGACGCCGTAGAGGACGTCATAGACTACGGTGCCCTCCGGGTAGCTCTTGTTCAGGCGTCCAGCGGTGTATTTGAAGTGGCCGAGGTGGCGGATGGAGGGGTCCAGGATGCCGCACTGTTCGTTGACGATGCGGCGCACCGCGTCCTCGGCGGTCTCGCCTTCGCCCACATCCCCTTCGGGCAGCGTCAGGCGCCCTTGCTGCCAAGCCAGCACTGGTTTCTCGCCGCGGTAGGGAATTACGACCACGTGCGTGACCTTCGCGTCCTCCGGGAGTTCCGCTGTCTCCCAGAGCGCCACCCATTCGTCCCCAATCTTCTTCTCCGTATAGTGGCCCCGCTCCGATTCCCGCGGCCGGAAATACGTCATCGGGAGCGGCTGCTCCATCCCCCCTGGATCGAACACCTGGCGAACTCCTCTGCAGACTGCTTGCCGTATATTCTCCGTAACCGCGAACGCTCACGGCAAGGAGCGCCGGCCGCGCGGCGGTCTCCTTAGCCTGAAGCCGCCACCGCCTCCCACTGCCGGTAACCCTTCTCGTTGCGGCGCATCCGCCCCAGGCCTGGAAACGGCGCGTGAACGGCGATGATGAGGGAGCCGTCCTCGATCGCCTGCTCCACGATCCGTTTCTTCGTCTCCATGGATACGAGGGGCAGGATGTCGAACGCCGCGACCCACGCCGTTCGCTCCAGTTGCACCGGCACTTGGGCGATGTCGCCGATATAGATCGCCGTCTCCCCTCCCGACGCCAGCACTACCGAGGCGTGGCCGGCGGAATGCCCCGGCGTCGGCACCACCGTGACCTCGTCCGTCACGCGGGTCTCGCCTTCGATGAGCCGAAGTCGCCCATACTCCTGCAGCGGCAGCAGGTTCTCCTCCAGGTAGGTGGCGCGCGTCCGCTCGTTCGGGGCCACCGCCGCTTCCCACTCTTCGCGGACGATGACGTACTCGGCCCTAGGGAAGGTCGGCGCGAGCTTTCCGTCCACGTAGCGCGTATTCCAGCCGCAATGGTCCGCGTGGAGGTGCGTGTTGATCACGACGTCCACCTCCTCCGGAGCCACGCCCAGCGCTTCCAGCTCGGCCAGGAGCGTCCCTCGTTCGACGGGGCTCGATTGCCGCCGCCAGCCGCCCGGCTTGTCTCCGACTCCCGTCTCGATGAGGATCAACCGTCCTTGCGAGCGCAGGAGGAGGGAATTCAGGCCAAGCGTCAGCCGGTGACGGCTGTCGAGCTCCCCGGCGTACGGCTCCCACATCACCCGAGGCACGATCCCGAAGGTCGCGCCGGCATCGATGTAGAAGTTGCCGTCGGAGAGGATGGCGAGGTCGAGGTTGCCCAGGCGGTGTTTGGCGACCATCGCCTCGATATTAGCGTCAGGCGTGAGCTACGGGCATTCCCCGATGGCCAGCTTCGGCCGGCCTGCTACTATGGCCGAGATTATGGGCCGCGCAGTTTTCGGCCCGGAATCGGGCAGGCTGCCTCGCAGAGACGGCCGCCGCGCTCGCGATGACTCCTGCCCTGCTCGGGGAGGGACGAGACCGGGATAGCGTTCGCCTAGCCGCCATGAAGCCACCTAGCGCCTCGGAGACCCCGCCCTGAGGTGGGTTGTTCAGGTCGCCGGCCTGACGGCGGCCATGGCAGGCTCTATCGCGGCGGCCGTCCTCGCCGTTCTGTGGAGCCTTGGCCCAATCAGCAACGCGGCTCCGGCCGCGCGAGCCCGCTTTTCGACAGGCGATACCCTCTTCTACACGAGCCTCGCTGCCCTTCCCGGCTCTTATCTCGACCCTCACTCGCTCGCCGCCGCGTACCTCGAACCGACGGCAACGCCGACGCCCGAGCCGCCAACGCCAACCCCCGAACCGGCAACGCCGACTCCGACGCCTCTGCCCGCGAGCCCAACGCCGATGCCGCCGACGTCCACGCCGGCACCCCCGACCGCCACGCCGACTCCGACGCCTCCTCCTTCACCCACGCCTACGCCGACGCCCAGCCCTACGCCCACCAGCACCCAGACCCCATCGCCCACGCCGACGCGCACGCCCCTGCAAGGGACCATCGTCGGGATCGCCTACCGCTATGACGATTCGCTGGCCGGCCTCCCGCTCGGCTGCGGCGGCGTCTACGACCCGGACAATCCGGACATCGTCGCCGTTGGCCCGGCCCGCTATGATGCTTGGCCCTGCGGCACCTCCTTGCGTATCTGCGGGCCCGCCGGTTGCATCACCGCCACGCGCCGCGATTCTTGCCCCGGCTGCGGGGCCAACGTGATCGACCTTTCTCGCGCCGCCTTTCTGCGCGTCTGCGGCTGGGCTCCCAGCTGCTCGGTGACCATCCGCGCCCGCTAGTTTCGGAGGCGAAGGGCCCGGCTCCAGTTATGCGCTGTGCTTCGCCTGACGGCTGAGCGGCGATTGGTTATGCTCTGCCTATGAAGATCGCGTCCATCGCCGAGAACGTTGGGATGGTGAGACGTCGCATCGCGGCCGCCGCCGAGCGCGCCGGACGCGATCCTGGCTCGGTGCGCCTTGTCGGCGCCACGAGCGCGTCGAAGGGCGTGCGGCCTGAGGACGTGCTGGAGGCGCTCGACGGCGGCTTGCGTGACTTCGGCGAAAATTACGTCCAGGAGGCGGCGAAGCTCAAGGAGGCGCTCGGGCCGCGGGCTTCTGAGGCCACCTGGCATTTCATCGGCCATCTTCAGACGAACAAGGCCGCCGCTGCGGTGCAGCTCTTCGACGTGGTCCAGAGCGTGGACTCCGTTCGGCTGGCGCAGCATCTCAGCCGGCGCGCGGCCGCGCCCCTGCCGGTGTTCCTGGAGGTAAACGTGGCCGGGGAAGCCTCGAAATTCGGCCTGGCGCCGCGCGAGGTGGCGGCCGCAGTCAGGGAAGTCGCCGCCCTGCCGAACCTAGACCTGCGAGGTCTGATGACGATCGCGCCCGCTGTTTCCGACCCAGAGCTCGTCCGGCCCGTGTTCCGGGAGCTGCGCCAGTTGGCCGAGGCCAACGGCCTATCCGAGCTCTCCATGGGCATGACCGACGACTTCGAGGTGGCGATAGAGGAGGGGTCGACCATGGTCCGCATCGGCAGGGCGATTTTCGCCGGCGGGAGGCAGCGGTGAGGATTGGCGTAATCGGCGCCGGCGCCATGGGCGAAGCCATCGTCGCGGCGGTGCTCCGGGCCAAGGTGACGGACGCCCGCTCCCTCAAGGTCTCCGACAGCGCCGAGGCGCGCCGCAAGTACATGGTGGAAACGTACGGCGTCGAAGCGCTGGCGGACAATAGCGCCGCCGTGAAAGAGACCGACCTCGTCATGCTCGCCTTGAAGCCCCAGGACTTCCCGCGCGCAGCCGCCGAGATGCGCGGGCACGCGGGCGCCGCCACCGTGGTGTCGATCATGGCCGGCGTAACCATCGGCCAAATCGAGCGGGAGATGGGCACCGGCCGCATCGTTCGGTCGATGCCCAACACGCCCGCTCAGGTGGGAGAAGGCATGACGGTCTGGACGGCGACATCTGCGGTGGACGATGAGGCCCGCGAGCGTGTGCGGCGGGTCCTGGGAGCCATGGGCAAAGAAGCCTACGTTCCGGAAGAGAAATACCTGGACATGGCGACCGGCCTTTCCGGCAGCGGCCCCGCCTACGTCTTCCTTTTCTTGGAAGCGCTCACCGACGCTGGCGTGCACATCGGCCTCAGCCGCGAGCTTGCCTACAAGATGGCGCTTCAGACGGTGATCGGCTCGGCCCGCTACGCGGAGGTCACGGGCAAACATCCCGCGGAGCTGCGCAATCAGGTGACGTCCCCCGGCGGCACGACCGCGGAGGCGTTGCGCGCCTTCGAAGCCGGCTCTTTCCGGTCGGACATTTTGGAAGCCGTGATCGCCGCCTTCAACAAATCCAAGGCGCTCGGCGCGGGAGAAACGAAATGATCGCCGAGATCATCGCCGCCACGGTTTGGGTGTTGAGCATCGCGATCTTCGCTCGCGCAATCCTCTCCTGGTTCCCCAGCATCGACCCCCGTAACCCGATCATGGAGTTCCTGGTGACGGTGACAGAACCAATCCTCGCTCCCCTGCGCGCGATC
This sequence comes from Dehalococcoidia bacterium, assembly GCA_035559355.1. Lineage (GTDB taxonomy): Bacteria > Chloroflexota > Dehalococcoidia > DSTF01 > WHTK01 > WHTK01. The sequence continues at coordinate 1,062 of DATMBD010000321.1, read as the reverse complement.
GTGCCTCGCCTCGGCATGATCGACATCACGCCGATGCTGGCGATCATCCTCCTGCAGGTGATCGGCCGGGTGCTCATCGCCGGCACGTAAGCAGACGAATGGCTGCGGTTGGAGGGCTTCCTTCTTCGCTGCGCCCTTCGCCGGCTGCCCCCGGCGCAAGGGCGGCGGCGATTAGGAAGGTGATGGTGGAGCGTTACTTTTCAGGCAGGAGGAGAGCGTGGAGCGTCTGGACTTCATCGAGACCTTGAAGCACCTGCCAGACCAGGTCGCAGCCGAAACGGCGGGCCTGGACGAGGCCGCCCTGCGCGCCCGCCCCGGCGAGGGCGAGTGGTCGATCAAGGAGATCGTTGGCCATTTGCGGGATATGGCCGAGGTGTGGCACAAGCGCCTCTACATGACTTGGACGATGACCGACCCCCTGTTTCCCGGATTCGACGGCGAGGAGTCGGTGCGCGCCAACTCCTATCAGGACGCCGACCTTGCCGGCCTGATCGCCGACATGCGGCAGTGGCGGCTGAGGACCGTGGAGCTGCTCTCGCACGCCGTTGACTGGACGCGTACCGGCCAGCACGGAGCATACGGCCGGCGCAGCCTGCGGCAGTGGGCCGAGTTCGTCGCCGAACACGACGCGGAGCACCTCGCGAGCATCCGTGCCTTGAAGGCGTCACAGGCCGCCAGGCAGCCCGGCTGACGTTACGGCGAGGGCGGGCGCGGCGCTCCGCCCGGTATCGCCGCCGAAATCCCCGCATCCACGAACAGCGTCTGGCCGGTGATCCACCGCGCCTCGTCGCTGGCGAGGAACACCGAGGCCCAGGCGATGTCCCATGCCGTCCCTTCCTCCTTGATCAATCCGGAAGTCGCCCTCTCCTGACGTCTCTCCGGTGTCAGCCGCGGCGCCACCAGCGGCGTGTACACCTGGCCGGGAGCCACCGCATTCACGCGGATGCGGTCTTTGCCCAGTTGGCCAGCTAACGCCACTGTCAATCCCAGGACCGCCGACTTGCTCGTCGTATATGCCGTCGATGTCGGCGGGTAGGCGCGTACGGCAGCGATCGAGGAGAG
>DATMBD010000320.1:0-3925 GCA_035559355.1 Dehalococcoidia bacterium | reverse complement strand
CCACCGTTTCCAGGAAGAGGTCGCCATCGCTTCCGGAAGCGGAACGCCATCGGGACGCCGCGGACGGTCCAGCGTTGTAGGCCGCAAGGGCCACGAAGATCTCGTTGCCGAACCGCTTCAGTTGGTCCGCCATGTACTTGGCCCCTAGCCTCAGGTTGAAATCGGCATGCAGAAGGCGGTCTGGGGTGTAGTCGTCGATGTCGAGCTCGCGAGCTATGGTCTCCCCCGTCTTCGGCAGCACCTGCGTCAGTCCCATCGCCCCGGCTGGTGAGACCGCTCGGGGGTCGAAAAAGCTTTCCTGGCGGACGAAGGCCAGCAGCAGCAACGGCGAGATGCGCTGTTCCTTGGCGTAGCGCTCCACCAAGGGGCCGAAGGCCGCGGGGTAGGAGAGGGAAAGCAAAGCCTTGGGCAGCCCGGCGTTTGGGTTCGTGTTCAGGACGCGGAGCAGCCTCTGGCCCGCTCGCGCCGACATGCCGATGCGGCCCTCGCCGAGAAGCCGCCGCGATAGCGTGTACATCGCAATCGGATCCTGTGCCAGGGACTCGATGAGGGCGAAGGCTTCCGCATCGGCGTAGGCGGTGCGTCCCACCAGCCACAGCTCCTGAGCCCGCAGCCAGCGGTAGTCGGATGCCCAGGCGCCGTCGCTGATCGCCCGGCCGGTTCGCTGGGCAAGCCAGGCTTCGGCTGCCGCCCAATCGAACGCGGGCGTGAGGTCGACCTTCGCCTCGACTTCCGCGTGCGGCAGTCCATGCCGGCCTTGCAGCAAGGACCGGGCGCGGACTCCCGGATAGTCGTCTTCGGCCTCGGTCGCAAGCTGCTCCAGCAGAGGCTGGGCCGCGGCCTGGCTGCCGCCCTTGAGCAGGGCTTTGGCGCGCCAGAGGGTGAGGCGGGCGCGTTGGCCTGGGTCCGTGATGGCCGCGGCGTTCTGCTCCCAGAGGGCCGCGGCAGAAGCGTAGTTGCCGGCCCGATAGTCGATGACGCCCTGGCGAAAGGCGGCGTCAGCCGCGAACGGCGAAGCCGGGTACTGACTGGCGAGGCGGTTGTAGAGCGCCGCGGCCTCGGCGCGATTCCCATCCTCGAGGAGGCGCGCCCGCCACCAGAGGGCGTCGTCCGCGACGGTGCTCTGGGGATTGAGCTCCGGCACGCGGGCGTAGAGCGCCTTCGCTTCTTCGTTCTGGCCGCGGGATTCGAGAATGGCGGCCAGAAAGTAGTAGGCTTCGGCGCTGGCCGGCGCGTTCGGCTCGGCGTCCACCTGTTGGCGGAAGGCCGGTTCCGCTGCCGCATAGTCGTTGTGGCGGTATAGAACCAGGCCTCGCAGCGTCGGGTCGATGGCTTCGCCTCGCCCCAGGGCCGCGTTCATTTCTTCGAGGGCCTGGGGCGACGCCGGGTACCCTGCCAGAAGCTGCCGCAGCTCCTCGGTGTAGGAAGGGTCGCCGGCTTGGCGCTTGAGAGCGGCGATGCGGGCGAGCGCGAAGGGCGCGTCTCCCGGGCTTTCGCTCATCAGGTTGCGGTAGGCGCGAATCGCATCCGCCATCAGCCCGGCTGCCTCGTATGCCTGGGCGGTGGTGGAGAGAAAGCTGCGCCGCATCGCCGGCGGAACGCCCAGCGCCAGGCCGCTTTGGAGCGCGGCTACCGCTTCCAGCGGCCTGCCGAGCGCGATCAGGGCCTGGCTGCGGTCGAGATGGGCGTAAGGGAGGGCGGGGCGGCCAGAACGCACGTATTCGTCGTATTGGGCGAGCGATTCCGCCCACATGTCCAGCGCCGCGTAGGCGCGGGCGAGCAAATAGCGCGCTGCTGCGTCGCTCCCGGACAAGTCGGCGCGCGCGACGAAGGGTTCTAGGAGCAGGCGGACTTCCGCAGGCCGGTCGAGCTCCAGGAGAAGCCGCGCCGCGGCAAGCGTGGCCTGCGAACGGTCGGGGCTGTTGGAGGCGGAGATAGCCACGTACAGATCGACGGCCAGCTCGATGTTTCCCTCAGTCTCCAGTTGGCGGGCCGCGGCGAGGTCGCCGCGGAGGCCCGGCTGCGGCGTGAGCACCGCCCCCGGAAGCTGCGTTGCCGTCGCCTGGGATGGAGCTTGCGGCGTCTCATCAAGGGGCGTCACCTGGATGCCGGGCGCAGAGTCCTCGGCGCCGCAGGCGGAGACGAAGAGGACGGCAGCAGGCAGAACGGTGGCGAGCGCGGAGAGGCGGAAGGGCGGCAAGCGCGACCTTTTTGACGAGGCTAGGCGCCAATGCTACACTCGCGCTTGCCTCGGGTCAAACAGGTTCGATTGAGCAGCGACGACCACAACCAGGCGCGCGCGATGGCGCTCAAGGAAGGCCTGCGCGTCTGGGCTGAAATCGATCTCGACCGCCTCGCCGCCAACATTTGCGCCCTCCAGCGCCAGGCTGGCGACGCCCGCCTCCTCGTCGTCGTAAAGGCGAACGCCTACGGGCACGGCGCCGTCCAAACCGCGCGGGCAGCAGTGGAGGCCGGAGCCTGGGGTCTTGGCGTGGCCAGCCTGGAAGAAGGGCTCGAGCTGCGCCGCGCCGGCATCCGGGCGCCGATCGTCGTGCTCAGCAGCAGCGCCCCCGCGCAAGCGCATCGCCTCGTCGCGAACGACCTGCGGGTCACGGTCGGCTCCCTGGAGCTCGGGCAGGCGTTGTCGCGCGCCGCGCAAGAAGCCGGCGCCATCGCGCGCGTGCATGTCAAGGTCGAGACGGGAATGAACCGCTTCGGCGTCCCGCCGGAGGAGGCCGTCCGCCTCGCGGAAGCCCTGCGCGAGCTTCCGGGCGTCGAAGTTGAAGGCTTGTCGACCCACTTCGCCGCCTCTGACGAAGAGGACAAGGGGCCGACTCTGGAGCAGTACGCGCGTTTCCGCGCCTGCGCCGACCGTCTTAGCTGGGTGCCGGTCCACCACGTTTCGAACACGGCAGCCCTCCTCGACCTTCCGGACATGCGGCTTGGGATGGTGCGCTGCGGCCTCGGCGTGTACGGCTACTATCCTTCTGCGACCGTGAGCCGCAAGGTCGAGCTTCAGCCGGTGATGTCGTTCCGGAGCCGCGTCGCCAGGGTCGCGGACGTGGCTCCGGGCGAAGGCGTGGGATACGGCCTCACCTGGCGGGCGACGCGGCCCAGCCGAATCGCCCTCGTCCTCGCCGGCTACGGCGACGGCGTGCGCCGCTCGCTTTCCAACCGCGGCGTGGCCCTCGTGCGCGGCTCCCGGGCACCCTTCGCCGGCCGCGTGGCGATGGACATGCTCATGCTGGACGTCACCGACATCCCAGGCGTGAGCGTCGGCGACGAAGTGACGCTCCTGGGCCGCCAGGGAAACGAGACCATCGACGCCGACGAGGTGGCGGCGCTGGCGGGGACGATCAGCTACGAGATCGTCACTGGACTGATGGAGCGGGTCACGCGCCTCTTCATCCGCGGCGGCCGAGTGGTGGCCCGCCAGGACCTCGCCGGCCTGCGGGAAGTGTCTGCCCCGTAAGCGGGCAGCGTGCTAGGATTTTCGCCGGTATCCGAACTCTTGCCCGTAGAGGTCTCCCGTGCTCGAAAGACTAGCCTTCTCGCTCGGCTTCGCGCTGTCCGCCTTCCTGGCGAGCGCGGCGGTTGCTTCGGCGGAGTTCAATCCCAGCCGTGACGAAAAGGTCATTGGCACTTTCGTGGTCGCTCTCGGCGTCATGCTCTTCCTGGGCTTGATCTACGCCGTGAAATGGTACTTCGGCCTCGAACGTGCTCCGGAGGAGGTCGATATTCCGGAGCACGGCCACCACTAGGCCGGGCCTTTCGCTGAGTTGTCGCGTGACATCCTGTTGACTTAGGCAGGTCGTCTGCGGGGCCTATAGTCGCCGGCGGGGAAGGCCCCCGAGCTCGCCTGCCAGGGCCGGGAGCTCGCCTGGCCAGGACAGGGCGTCACGACCGCGACGGCGCTGCCCGGGAT
>DATMBD010000319.1:0-7425 GCA_035559355.1 Dehalococcoidia bacterium | reverse complement strand
GTTGAACTCCTCCGCCTTCTCCCAGTAGGCCGAGTGCCCGGAGTCCCGCACGAGGTGGTAGCGCGAGCCGGGCACGAGACGGTGGCACATCTCGATCATGTCCGGCGGCGTGATCATGTCGTGCTCGCCGACGAGGAAAAGGACCGGAACCCGCGCGGCGGCGAGGCGTTCGTGCATGGGCGCGCGCCGAGGCTGCCCCGGCGCCGGGGGAGGCGGGTTGGGCGGCCCGAGGAAGTCCCGCGGCCGGGGCGGATTCATGCGGCTGATCTGCCGCAGCAGGAAGTACAGGTGAGGGTGCTCCTCCCGGAACCTCGGCGATACCGAAAACGCACCCAGCCCCTTGTCGCCGCGAGCAGCCGCGGCCTCCTCGCGGCGCTGGCGGACGGCTTCGTCGGCGACGGCTCCCGTCGTCCCGGCGAGGACGATGGCGCGTACGCGCGACTTGGGGTCGCGGGTCGCGAGGGCCGTGGCCGGCCGGCCTCCCATCGAATGGGCCACGACCCGCACGTCGTCGACGCCCAGATGATCGAGGAGGGCGATAGCGTCGGCGCCGAAGGCGCCCCGCCCCAGGCCGTTCGTATCGTGGCTGGCGCCGAAGGCGCGCTGGTCGTAGGTGATGCAGGTGTAGTGACGGGAGAAGGCGGGGATTTGCTGCCACCAACTGAGGTGGTTGCCGCCCTGGCCGTGGGCGAAAAGCACCGCCGGGCCGGAGCCGTGGACCTCGTAGTAGAGGTTGATGCCGTTTATCGGCGCGAAGGGCACGGCCAAAGTCTAGCAGCGCTAGAGAAAGCAGTCAGCGTCGCGCGCCCTCTTGGCCGTAGCCACCCAAGGGCGAGAGCGGCCCAAAACCGCTCAGAACTTCGCGAATTCGCGCTTGTCAGCCTGGCAGACCGAGGCTAGAATGCGAAACGATGTTCGACTCTCAGCCCGCCGGGACTCGAACCCGCTTCCGCATCGACCCCTGGTCCGCTGACTACGGCGCTTCCTTCGAGGCGGAGCCGGAGGCTGAGGACGAAAGCGGCGACGTGGCGGACGCCTTCGTGGAGACCGAGGACTGGTCGCACGGCATCGATCCCGCGCCGCGGCCGCGGCCGGCGCGCGTGATCTTCGTCGATGGCGTCCAGCGCATCGAGGCCTGGGGCCGCGTGCAGGAAGCGAACCGCCTGGTGGAGGCCGCCCTCGCCTCTGTCGCCGTGGGCGCTTCGGTGTGCGTGGACGCGAGCGCCGCCTTCGAACGCCTGCAGACGTCACGGGTGCTCGCCGTCTCGTCCAGCCTGACCGTCGATCCCATCGACGTGCGCGTCGGCGCGCAGGACCTTCGGTTCGAACTGGAGACATCGGTACGGGCCGGGCGCGAAGGCGTGCTCGACGCCGTTCGCAACCGCCGCTCGCAGCTCGAACGGCGCCTCGCCGAGTCGCTCATCGCCCCTGACGCCCTCGTGGTCCTCGACGGCCGCCTTTCCTTCGACGCGTCGCGGGCGACGCCCGTTGTCGGCTTCGCCAAGACCATCCAGCGCTTCTACCTCCCCGAAGCGCAGGGCCGGCTCGTCTTCCGCTTGGAGGAGCGCCAGCGCACGCCGGTCTTCCGCATCGTTTTCGGGGAAACGGTCCGCTACTCGTGGTACCTGCGGCTTCCGAACACGCGGCCCATCCACCACGCCCTCGCCGGCGTCGTGCGGCTGGAGACGCCGGAGATCGGCCGCGAGGCGGCGATCGACCTCGCCGAGTTGACCGCCTGCCACCTGCCGTCCTTCGCCTCCCTGCCGCAACACGACCCGCGCGCGCCCCAGAACCTGCTGCCCGTCGGAGGACTGGAGCGCCGCCTCCGCCACGAACTGGGCGATGCGCAGTTCATACGGCGCGCGATCGAGGATTACCTGATGAGGGAGGTGAAGGCCAGTGCCTGAAAACGTGGGCCGCGTCATCGGCACGCGGAGCGCGCAGCCGCTCGATTTCTGGCTCGCCGTCGACGAGGCGGACTACGTCCAACTCGACGAGGTCGTTGCGGTCACCACCGAGCTCCCTCAGCCCCTGCCCGACGGCCGCAACTTCGTCGACCATTTCGGCGTCGTCGACCAGATCGAGTCCGCCTACGAGGGCGCGAGCTTCCACTCCGACGTCTTTCGCGACGCCGAGGGCACGCTTCCCGTCTCCGTCTCCACCATCGCCCACGTTTCCGTGACCCGCGTCTCCATGCGCCCGGCGGAGCCGGAAGCGGAGGTGCTGGTGCCGCCCAAGCCTGGGCGGCTGGTGCGCCGGGCGTCCGCGGACGATCGTGAACTGGCCCTCTACTTCGACAAGATGCGCGACGCCCGCTTTCCCGCTGGCCTCTCCCGCGACGGCCTGCCCGTTTACGGCAACCTGGAGTTCCTGGACGGCAGCCGCGGCGCCCACGTCAACATCTCCGGCATCAGCGGCGTAGCCACCAAGACCACCTACGCGCTCTTCCTGCTCTACGGTCTCTTCCATTCGTCCTCGCTGCGGAACGCGCACTCCACCCACGCCATCGTTTTCAACGTCAAGGGGGAGGACCTCCTCTGGCTGGACAAGCCGAACGCGAAGCTCCCGCCGGACGACCACCGCAAGTACGAGGCGCTGGGCCTGCCGGTGGGCCCGTTCGCGAGCGTGGGCCTTTGGGCGCCGGCGAAGCGCGGCGACGTGGTCCTGCCGGACCTCGGCTCACGCTCCGAGGGCGTCACCGCCTACTACTGGACGCTGCGCGAGTTCTGCAGCGATCGCATGCTGCGCTTCCTCTTCGCCGACGCCGACGACGAGACCAGCCAACTCGGCTTCGTGATCACGCAGGTGGAACGCTTCCTGGAGTCCCAGGTCAAGGACCAGCCTGCCGAGCAGGGGGAGGTCGTCCTCCACCTGCCGGGCCTGGACGCCGGCCTCCGCATCGATTCCTTCGACCGCCTCGTGGAGGTGATCTGCGACTTCATCGACGGCATCGCGCCGCGCGCCGCGCAGGGGACGCAGCAGGCCTTCGCGCGCCGGCTGGAAGCCGCGGCCGCCGCCGTCGCGCCGCTCATCCGCGCCGCCCGCGAATCGGAGGCGAAGGCGAACCGCTTCGACTGGAGCCGCCACCAGGTCAACGTCATCGACATCAACAAGCTCCCCGACCGCGCCAAGCGCTTCGTGGTGGGCGTCGTCGTCAAACGCCTCATGGAGGAGAAGGATACCGCGGGCCGAGAGCCGCTGGTCTTTCTCGTCCTGGACGAGCTCAACAAGTACGCGCCGCGCGAGGGACGCAGCCCGATCAAGGAGGTAGTGCTCGACATCGCCGAACGCGGGCGCAGCCTGGGGGTCGTGCTCATCGGCGCGGAGCAGACGGCGAGCGAGATCGAGCGACGGGTGACGGCCAACGCGTCCTTCCGCGTCGTGGGCCGCCTGGATGCCGCCGAGGCGCAGCGGGACGAATACGGCTTCCTCACCGCCTCGGCGCGGGTCCGCTCCGCCATCCTCAAGCCCGGCAGCATGTTTCTGCAGCAGCCGGACGTCCCGGTGCCCCTCCTGGTGCAGTTCCCGTTCCCGGCCTGGGCCACCCGCGCCGACGAGGTTGCGCACGGGGCCCTGGCGAACGGCAGCAGCGTCTTCGGCCGCGCCGACGGCCGCCTCGACTGAGATGCGCTTCCTCCACACCTCAGACTGGCACCTGGGGCGCACGGTCCGCGGCCGCTCTCGAGACTCCGAGCATGAGGCCGCCCTTCAGCAGGTTCTCGACTACGCCCGCGAGCAGGCCGTCGACTGCGTCATCGTCGCGGGAGACGTCTATGACACCTCGGCGCCGCCGCCGGAGGCGGAGCGGCTGCTCTACGACTTCCTGCGGGAGCTGCACGGCGCCGGCATCCCGGCCGTCCTCATCGCGGGCAACCACGACCACCCCCGCCGCTTCGAGGCGATAGCGCCGCTGCTGCGCAGCGTCAACGTCCACGCCATCGGCGACCCCAAGCCCGCCGGCCAGGGCGGCGACTTCGTCGTCCGCTCCCGCGACGGGCGCGAGACCGCGGTCGTGGCCGCGCTGCCGTGGGTGACGGAGCGCCGCGCCGTCGAGTTCGCACAGCTGCAAGCCGGCCCCGGCGCCGCCATTCTCCGCTACGCCGACCAGGTTGCCGGGGCGCTGCGTGACCTGAGCAACGCCTTCCGGCCCGATACCGTCAACGTCCTCGTAGCCCACGCGCTGGTGGATGATGCCATCGTCGGGGCCGGAGGCGGCGAACGCGCCCTGCACATGACCATGGGCATCTACGGCATCCAACGGGGCCAGCTGCCGGCGTCCGCCCAGTACGTCGCCTTCGGCCACGTCCACAAGGCGCAGGAGCTGGTGAAATCGCCCGCGGCCTGGTACAGCGGCTCGCTTCTGCAGCTCGACTTCGGGGAGACGGAACAGGGAAAGTACGTGAACCTTGCCGAGGTGCACCCACGCCAGCCGGCCAAGGTGACACAGCTGCCCATTACCGCGGGCCGCCAACTGATCGATGTCGGCTCGCCGCTGCGCGGCGTCGCGCTCGACGACCTGCCTGCCGTCAGGGAGCAGGTAGGCGACGCCTGGCTGCGCGTCTTCGTCGACCTCGACATGCCGGTCGCCAACCTGCCCGCCGTCGTCCGGGAGCAGCTCCCGAACGCCGTCCACGTCGAACGCGTGCGGCCGGGGCAGCCGGAGGAGGAGGCTGCGCCCGTCCAGGTCTCGACGCCCGAGGAGATGTTCGCGGCCTTCTACCGTAGCGACCTCGGCCACGGGCGGGAGGCCTCGGCGGCGACGCTGGCGCTGTTTCGGCGCTTGCTCCAGGAGGCAGAGGAGGAATCGGATGAGGCCTAGCATCCCGCCTTGGCAGCCTCTTCGCCAGGAGGGGTCTCCAGGGAGGTTCGTCCCATGCGCCCTCTGACGCTCGAGGTCGAAGGCTTCACCGCTTTCAAGCAGCGCGTCTGCCTGGACTTCTCCGGCCTCGACCTCTTCGCTGTCACTGGCCCGACCGGGGCCGGCAAGTCGTCGCTCATCGACGCCATCTGCTATGCCCTCTACGGTGAAACGCCGCGCATGAAGGACAAAGTCGGCGCCTGCATCTCGCCGGGGCTGGACCGCATGCAGGTGACGCTGGACTTCCTTGCCAACGGGCAGCGCTACCGCGTCTTGCGCGAGACGCGCCGCAAGGGGGCGGGCAACACGCGCCTGGAGCAGCTGGCACCGGACGGCTGGAGGCCCCTCTCCGACCGCGCCCGCGAGGTCACCCAGATGGTCGAGCGCATCGTCGGGCTGGACTATGACGCCTTCACGCGCTCGGCCCTCCTTCCCCAGGGGCAATTCCAGGAGTTCCTGGCCGGCTCTCCGGAGAACCGGCGCGACGTCCTCCGCCGCTTGCTGCGGATGGAAGTCTACGAGCGCATGCAGCGGGCCGCCGGCCAGGAGGCCGCCAACCTGCGCTCCCGCATCGCCGATATTGACGCGCGCCTGGGCGACGAACTAGCGGACGCCACGCCCGAAAACCTCAAGGCTCAAAAGCAGCAGTTGGCCGCAACCCAGGCGGAGCTGCAGCGCCTCGCAGTGGAGCTCGTCGGGCTGCAGCAGTGCATCGACATGGCGAAGGCGCTCGAGGACGCCGAGCGCGACCTCGCAGAACACCGCGCCGCGCGCGACGCTGCCGAAGCCGAGTTGCGCGCGGCTGCCGCCGCTGTCGAAGGCGGCGAGGCCCGGCTGGCCGGGCTCCGAACGCAGGCCGAGTCCGTCAAGGCGGAGCTGGGGAGCCTCCCTTACGACGACCAGCTCTTCGCCGACCTCACGCTGGCGGCGAACATCGCCCTCAACCTCGAGCGCGCGACCAAGGCAGCCGCGGAAGCCCAACACTCGATCCAGACGCTGGAGAAGGCAGCAGAGGCTGCCGCAACCGCCGCATCCCGAGCATCGGAAGCCGCGGAGGCAGCGGGCGCCGAGCTCGACGCGGCTGAGACGGCCCTGCGCGAGGCGGAGCGCCATGACCTGGCGGCCGCCCTGCGCGCCGGCCTGAAGCCCGGCGACGCCTGCCCCGTCTGCGGTGGAGCCATCGGCGAGCTGCCGAAGGCGAAGGCGCCAAACCTGGAGGCGGCGCGGCGGGCGGTGAAGGAAGCGCGCGCGAGGCACGAAGCAGCCCGCGCCGCCGCGACCAAGGCTTCCACGGACGCGGCCGTCGCCGCCAACAAGGCCGCCAACGCCCGCGATCTGTTCGCCAACCACTCGGCCCAGATCGAGCAGGCCGAACGCGAGCTGGCTGCCGTCCTCCCCGCCATGGAGGACCGCTCCGTGCCTGCCATTCAAAAGGCGCTGCACGCGCAGAAGCAGGCCAGAGACCGCCGCGCTCTCCTGCAGAAGCAGTTGGCAGGGCTGGAGGACGAGCTGTCGAGGGTGGCAAGCGGCCTGGACGCCGCGCGCAAGCAGCTCGTCTCCTTGACGGCCCGGCGCGATGCATCGACGCAGGCGATCGAAGCCGCGGAGCAGCGCGTCGAGGCCTTGGCTGCCGGCCTCGCCGAAAAGCTGCGCTTGGTGCTCCCCGAGGTCGAGGCCCGCGGCAGCCTCGCGACCCTGAAGCAGCGTCACGAGGAAAATTCCCGGCGGCAGGCCCGGCTCCTCACGGAACAGGGCAGCCTTCAGGCCCGCATCGAGCGCCTGGAGGCTGACATCGAACGCGCGAAGGCCTTGCGCGAAGAGCTGGCGCAATGCAAGGCCGCATACGACGTCGCCGACGACCTCGCGCGGATGCTCCAGGCCAACCGATTCCAGGCCTTCGTCCAGGCGGAGGCTCTACGATCGTTGGCCCAGGACGGCTCTCGCAAGCTGCTCCAGCTCTCGGCCGGCCGCTACGAGCTCGAAGTGGCTCCCGGCGGCCAGGACTTCCTCGTGAAGGACAAGTGGAACGCGGACGACCTCCGTTCCGTCCGCACGCTGTCCGGCGGCGAGACGTTCCTGGCTTCGCTGGCGCTGGCGCTCTCGCTGGCGGAGACGCTGCCGGGGCTGGCGCCCGGCCATCGCCTGGCGCTGGAGTCGATCTTCCTCGACGAGGGCTTCGGCTCCCTCGACCCGGAGGCGCTCTCTCTGGCCGCCGACGCCCTCGACGCGCTGCGGGGCGAGGACCGCCTCGTCTGCGTTGTCACCCACCTGCCGGAGCTGGCGCAACGCCTGCCGGCCCGCGTTATGGTGGAGAAGTCGGAGTCCGGCAGCACGATTTCGATTGCCTGACGAGGCAGAGATCGACGCTGCACTCGGCGCCCGATCACCTGGCCGGGGCAGCCAATGGCGAACCCCTGGCGACTGGTGGCCGCCGACTGACTACAATGTCGAAGCCGAAGAGCGGAATTCCGACAACCTTGAGTTGACCGGCTAGACAGGAGCGAGTGAATGAAGGCGGCGCGTCTGGTGGGACCCCGGCAGTTCGAAATCCTGGACGTGGACACTCC
>DATMBD010000318.1:0-5668 GCA_035559355.1 Dehalococcoidia bacterium | reverse complement strand
CTCCTCGGCCGCAGCCGCCTGATTGCGCTCCAGCACGAGCGGCTGGCGCGACGCCTGGCGAGCATGGCCGACATCAAGGTCCTGACGCTCCTGTTCGACACTCCCTCCATCGAAGAGGCGATGTACTGGCACCCGCGCGTCACTGCCGACCCCGCCCACCGCTGGCTGCGGAGCGTCCTCAAAGAGAGCGCCGCCGCCTTGGCCTGACATGCGTCAGCCGCATGGTTAGCATCACTACAATCAATTTTTCAAATCGAATCAGGCTGCGTAGACTTTCGCCAGACCACTCAACAGGGGTGCAGCCATGGCGAGAGACTACTGGGCCCGCGTGCTCGACAGGCGGCTGACGCGGCGCCGAGCGCTAGCGGCCGCGGGCGCTGGCATTGCCGGCGCGGGGCTCATCGCCGCCTGCGGCGGCGACGGCGAAGGCGGCGAAGACGTAGCCCGCCTTGTCGGCAAGCCCGTCGACGAGACGAAGTCGGCGAAGCGGGGCGGCGTCTACAAGGCGCGCAACACCTTCGAGCCCAGCACGCTCGATCCCCATCTCTTTCCGAACAACTTCCACGTCGCTGCGACCTACAGCAATCTCTGGCAGATCAAGGATGGCGTGCTCGAGTACTCGGACGGAACGATCGAAGGCGACCTCGTCGAGTCCTGGGAGACGTCTCCGGACAAGCTCACCATAACGGCCAAAATCTCGCCCAAAGCCCACTTCGCGCCACTGCCGCCTGTGAACGGCCGCGCCGTCGATGCCCAGGACGTAGCCGCCACCTGGCAACGCCACTCCTCCATCAGCAACCAGCGAGGCGACTTCTCCAACGCCGCCAACCCGGCCGCGCCGATCCTGTCGATTGCGGCGCTGGACGACCGCACGATCTCGATCAAGCTCGCCGCGCCCAACGCCGTCGTGACTGCCCGGCTAGCCCGGTTCACTCCGGGGTCGATGTACATCGTGCCGAAAGAGGCGTTGGACCCAAGCGTCCTCAACTTGGCGCGTACGTCCATCGGCAGCGGCCCGTACTACATCTCCGATTTCCAGCCTTCTGTCGGCATCACGTTCAAGCGCAATCCGGGTTTCGGCCAGGATCCGCGCGGCTTCCCGTTCATCGACCAGCTGGAGTACCCAACCATCCAGGAGTACGCCCAATTCCTGTCCCAATTCCGCGCCGGCAACATCTACGAGGCAATCGGCCTCCAGGCGCAGGACGTCGTCCCCACCAAACGCGACCTGCCGGAGCTGGAGCTTCTGCCGACCTATTACGGCACGGTCCTGCCGCGGGTGGGCTTCGGCGTCGCGCCCGGTTCCCCGTTCCTGGACGAGCGTCTGCGGCAGGCGTGGGTGCTGACCTGGGACCGCGATCTGTTTCTGGACGCAGTCTTCAACGCCGACAAGTTCCGCCAGGACGGCCTTGACGTCGACATCGTCTACGAGAGCGGGCTGCAGGCGAACACGTTCGCAGGCTGGCTCCTCGACCCCCAGGGCAAGGACTTCGGGCCCAACTCCCGCTTCTTCAAGAAAGACCTGGCCGAGGCCAAGAAGCTGCTGGCAGCCGCTGGCTACCCGAACGGGGTCGAAGACTTCGAGCTCATCTATGCCGCACCACAGGCTGCCGTGCCGGCGGCCTATAGCGCTCTCATCGAGCCGGTCATCGGTCTCACCCAGGACAGCGGCCTGTTTCGGTGGCGCCTGAACATCGTTCAGAACTACTTCGCGGAGTTCTTCCCGAAGTACCACAACCAGTCCCTGGCGCCGTTCTCCGGCGTCGCCATCTCGCTTTCCAATCTCAACGAAGACCCCGCCAACTACCTTTTCAGCTACTACAACTCGCGGGGCAGCCTGCGCATGGGCACGGATTCCACCCTGGACGACCTCACGTCCAAGGCGGTGGCCGAATTCGACGACAAGCGCCGCATGGACCTGGTGCACGAGATCCAGCGCTACGAGGGCGGAAAGAACTTCTACCCGCGCTTCGGCGGCGGGACGGGCTTCTCGCTCGGCTGGCCGGCGGTGCGCAACCGTCAGGTCTACCAGGGCGGCACCCGTGGCGGCACGCCCAACAACCCATCGACGCTCTGGCTGGACCCCGAGCGGCCGCCCTTGAAGCGGACTTGACCCGGTTCGCTTCCTGAGCCGTTCAAGTTCGGCTAGAGTTCGGATACTGGCAACTGGTTTAGCCAAGGCGGGAGAACGCCATGAAACTCGTCTCCTTCGAAGCCCAAACCCCCTTCGGCCCCGTCCGTCGCATCGGCGCTCTGCTCGACGCCGATCTCGGCGATGAGGCCCGCATCGTCGATCTCAACGCTGCTTACGGGCTGCTCCTCCGTGAGGGAGGCGAGCCGCGCTGGCGCCAGATCGCCGACGCGGCCCTGCCCGCCGACATGCTCGAGTTCCTCGAGGGCGGGCCGCAGGCGATGGAGCGCGCCCGGGAAGCGCTGCGCTTCGCCGCCGACGGCAGGACGGACCCCGAAGGCCGGCAGCTCATCTTCCAGCGCCGGCAGGTAAAGCTCCTGGCGCCCGTCCCAAGGCCGCGCACGATGCGCGACTTCTCCGTCTACGAGGAGCACATGATGCGGCGCCGGCCGGACGCCCAGAAGCCGGCGTCCTGGTATCACTTCGGCACCTGCTACAAGGGCAACCCGGACATGGTCTTCGGCCCGGATGACCCGCTGCGCTGGCCGGACTATTCGGACATGCTCGACCCTGAACTGGAGCTCGCCGCCGTCCTCTACAAGCGGGGCATGAACCTGACGCCTGACGAAGCCGAAGCCTGCATCGCCGGCTACACGATCTTCGTCGACGGCAGCGCCCGGGACGTGTCGGTGAAAGAGATGCTGGGACCCTACAAGCACAAGGACTTCGGCACCAACCTCGGCCCCTGCCTGGTGACCGCGGATGAATTCGACGAGATGAATGCCCGCTGCGGCATCCGCGTCAACGGCGAGGTCTGGTGGGAGGGCAACACCGGCCAGCGGCGCAACTTCCGCATGCGCGACATCGTCGCCTACGCGTCCGACGAAGAGATGCTGCAGCCGGGCGACGTCATCGCCGCCGGCACCATCGGCGACAGCTGCTCGGTAGACACCGGGCGCTGGATCGAGCCCGGCGACGTGGTCGAGCTGTGGATCGAGGGCATCGGCACGATGCGGCTGACGGCGAAGCGCGAGAAGCGGGAGTTCTCCTACGTGCGGGACGGTATGCAAGGACTTCTACCAGTACCCGACCACGCCAAGGACTACCCCCAGAAGCTCAAGGACGGCCGCGCCGAGAACCCGCTCGCACAGCGAGGCCGCTGACGTGCCCGTGCGCCCGCCGCCGCGCTGGAGTACCGGCCTTCGGGAGGTGGCGCCGGACACCTTCGCCTATCTCCAGCACGACGGCAGCTGGGGAATCAGCAACGCCGGCTTCCTCGCCGGCGACGAAGGCCTGTTGGTCATCGACGCCACCATGGTCGCCTCGATGGCGCAGGCGTTCATCGAGCAGATCCGGCGGGTGTCGGACAAGCCCTTCCGCCATTTGATCAACACCCACAGCCATCCGGACCACACGGGCGGCAACCGTCTCTTCGCGGGCGCCGAGATCATCGCCCACCGCATTTGCCGAGAGGAGATGGCACGCCAGGCGGAGCCGCGGGCGGGCGGCGAATCCCGGCCGGGCCCGTTGGCCGCGATACCGCGCACGCCGGCCTTGCAGCGCATGTTCGACCTCGTGGCCGCTGACTCCGGCCGCCATATTCCCCTGCCCACGCTTACCTACGACGACAGACTGACGTTGCATTACGGTCAGACGGAGGTCGAACTCCTCTACTACGGCCCGGCGCACACCTTCGGCGACACCCTCGTCTACTTCCCGCAGTCCAAGGTCCTGTTCGCGGGGGACGTGGCGTTCTTCTACGCCATGCCGTTAGTGACCGGGAAAGTCGGCGGCTGGCTGAAGGTAATCGACCGCATCAGGGAGCTGGACGTGGAGACCATCGTCCCCGGCCACGGCCCAGTCGGCGGCAGACAGGAGCTCGAGGACGAGCGGGAGTACTTCGAGTTCCTCATGGACCAGTCGCGTCGGTGCTTCGAGCGGGGGCTGGCGCCGGAAGAGGCCGCAAAGGAGATCGACCTCGGGCCATACCGAGAGTGGCCGGAGGCGGAGCGCTTCGCCGCGAACGTGATCGTGGCCTACCGCGAGCTGCGAGGCGAGATCTAGCCGAAGAGGGGAGAGCAATTTGAGAGTCGCAGTCTACGGCCCCGAGCGCCGCGTAGGCATCGTCCAGGGAGACAGCGTTGTCGACGTCGAGCTCGCCTACGCGAAGCTGGCGCGGGAGGTACGCGACCATCCGCTCCCCTACGCCCTCGCCGCCGCCACGACGCCACATGACCTCGAACAACTCATCGAGCTGGGGGACCGCGCCATCGAGCACGCCCGCGAGGCGGTCGACTACGTCGTGTCACGTGCGGGCGACCGCCGCGGCCCCCGCGGCGAGGAAATCGTCTTCTCCCTCCGGGAAGTCAGGTTGCACGCGCCGCTGGCCCATCGCGGCGTCAAGCTGTGCATGGCCGGCGCCAACTACGCCGACCACCTCTTCGACATGATGTGCGCCCAAGACCCAAGCGTGACCATGGAGCAGGTCAAGCAGCGCTCCCGGGAAAGGGGCATCGGCGGCTTTTGGAAGCTGCCGTCGCTCGCCGCCGGCCCCGAGGACGACATCCCTTATCCGGCCAAAACTCGCTGGCTCGATTACGAAGGCGAAGTAGCGATAGTGATCGGCAAACGGGTGCGGGACGCCCGGCCTGAAGACCTTCTTGGATGCGTCTGGGGCTATACGCTGATGAACGACTGGAGCGCCCGCGATCAGCGCGACAACGTCGTGGGCACGCTCTCGATGAACCTGATGAAGAACTGGGATGGGTCCGTGTCCATCGGCCCCGTGATCTCGGTGGGTGAAATCGCGGATCCTCAGGACGTCCCCTTCCAGACCCTGGTCAACGGCGAAGTCCGTCAGAGCGGCAACACGCGCGACATGACCTTCAGCTTCGCGGAGTACCTGGAATACGTGACCCGGGACGTCACGTTTGGGCCCGGAGACATGATCGCGGCCGGCACCTGCAAAGGCACCGCCATGGATTCGACGCCCCGGATCGAGGGCGGCGGCTTTGCCAGCGACAAGCTGTTCTTGAAGGTCGGCGACGATGTGGAGGTGTCCTCGCCTCTGATCGGCAGCCTCCGCAACCGCATCGCGCAACGGCGGTAGCGGCGAAAGCTTGACTTGCCGGCGCCGTCCAGCGAGGACGGACCGCGGTTAGGGCAGCATCTCGATTCGCATGTGGCTGAGCCGCTCTCTGTCCGCGATCAAGTCGATGGCAGCGACTTTGCCGCCGCTGAGCGTGATGGCGAAGGCCACCCGCAGCTTCCCGCCAGCCACCCAGACGGCGCCCGGCACGCCATCGATAAGCGCTGGCTGGGCGGCCTTCGCTTGGCCGGAGAACTGCTCCGCGACGGCTTTCGCTCCCCGCAGGATCGGCTGTGTGAGCCAACCCGTGCGTACGCCCATCCGCAGCGCCTCCGCGTCCGGCCGCAGCACCACGTCGGGGTCGAGCACGGCCAGCAGCGCCTGGAAGTCGCCGGCGCGTGAAGCCCTGAAGAACGCCTCCACAATCTCCCGCTCTCGCGCGGCGTCCG